>JACQEP010000003.1 GCA_016200485.1 Gammaproteobacteria bacterium | reverse complement strand
TCGAAATGGTCATGCCCGGCGACAACGTCGGCATGGTCGTGACCCTGATCAACCCGATCGCGATGGAAGAAGGCTTACGCTTCGCCATCCGTGAAGGCGGTCGCACCGTCGGCGCAGGTGTCGTCGCTAAGGTAATTGAGTAAAAAATATGGCAAACCAAAGAATTCGCATTCGTCTCAAGGCTTTTGATTATCGTTTAATCGATCAATCAGCCCGTGAAATCGTTGAGACGGCAAAACGCACCGGTGCCCAAGTTAAGGGTCCGATTCCACTGCCGACCAAGATTGAGCGTTTCACAGTGTTGATTTCACCGCACGTTGATAAAGACGCGCGTGATCAATATGAGATTCGCACTCACAAGCGTTTGATGGATATTGTCGATCCTACCGACAAGACTGTTGATGCGCTGATGAAGCTGGATCTTGCCGCGGGCGTAGATGTACAGATTAAGTTAACTTAAAGATAAAAGTGCGGCGGCTGCCGCATCTGGTAGCTGCAAAGCTGGGAGTTTTATAATGGCAATTGGTTTAGTTGGTCGCAAAGCTGGTATGACCCGCGTCTTCACTGAAGACGGTACGTCTATTCCAGTGACCGTAATTGAAATCGAGCCCAATCGCGTATCCCAATTGCGTGATCTGGAGCGTGATGGTTATCGCGCTTATCAGGTCACCGTCGGTACGCGTAAGGCAAACCGCATCACCAAGCCTGAAGTGGGCCATTATGCCAAGGCTAACGTGGCGGGTGGCCGTGGTGCTTGGGAATTTCGCCTTGAAGAAGGCGAAGGTAACGACATACAAGTCGGTGCTGAACTGAAGGTTGATGTGTTCCAGGTGGGGCAGATGGTTGACGTGGTTGGCCGCACTATCGGTAAAGGTTTTGCCGGTACCGTCAAGCGTCATCACTTCGCCATGCAGGACGCTACCCACGGTAACTCGCTGTCGCATCGTGCGCCGGGTTCCATCGGTCAAAATCAGAGCCCAGGTCGCGTTTGGAAAGGTAAGAAAATGGCCGGTCATCTGGGTAATGTACGTAGCACTATGATGAATTTAGAGGTCGTCCGCGTTGACGCCGAGCGCAATCTGCTGCTGGTCAAGGGTGCAGTACCCGGTGCCAAGGGTGGCGATGTAATGGTGCGTCCGGCAGTGAAGGCAGGGGCGTAAGGAGTATTTATGGATCTGAAATTGGTTTCTGAATCAGGCGCCAAGACCAGCAAGAGCATCGGCCTTGCCGATAGCTTGTTCGGTCAGGAGTTTAACGAACCCCTGGTACACCAGGTCGTGAACGCCTATATGGCAGCGGGACGTGCTGGTACTGTTGGCCAGAAGACACGTAGTGATGTGAGAGGCGGTGGCGCCAAGCCTTTCAAGCAGAAAGGTAGTGGTCGCGCCCGTGCCGGTACCATTCGCAGCCCATTGTGGCGCGGGGGCGGTAAGGTATTTGCAGCCCGCAATCAGGATTATTCGCAGAAGGTAAACCGCAAGATGTATCGTGGTGCAATCTCCTCGATCCTCTCAGAGTTGGCGCGTCAGGATCGTTTGATGGTGATTGAGTCATTCAGTGTTGAACTGCCGAAGACCAAATCATTGCTGGCCAAGCTGGACGCAATGGGGCTGGATAACGTACTGATCGTGAGCGATGTCTTGAATCAGAATCTGGCACTGGCTGCGCGCAATGTGGCGCGTGTTGAAGTGGCACAACCGAGCCAATTGAATCCAGTCAATCTGATCAAGTTCGAAAAGGTGTTGATGACCTCTGCGGCCATCAAGCAGCTTGAGGAGATCTTCGCATGAGCAAAGAACGTTTAATGAAGGTGCTGCTGGCACCGCACGTCTCCGAAAAGTCTGCGGTAGTGGCTGATACCAATCGCCAGTTTGTGTTCCGTGTGTTGCCGGATGCAAACAAGACTGAAATCAAGAAGGCCGTTGAGCTGATGTTCGATGTCAAAGTTGACGCCGTACAGGTGTCCAATGTTAAGGGCAAGAGCAAGCGTTTTGGCCAGATTATGGGTCGTCGTTCTAACTGGAAAAAGGCTTACGTCAAGCTGCAATCCGGTTTCGATATCGACTTTGCTGGTCAGAAGTAAGCGCCAGCGTTTGAGTAATAAAGGATTAGAGAGCCATGGCTTTAATTAAAACGAATCCGACGTCCGCAGGTCGCCGCGCTGTGGTCAAGGTGGTAAACCCTGATCTGTACAAGGGCGAGCCGCATGCGCCGCTGTTGGAAAAGAAATCCAAGATCAATGGTCGCAACAACGCTGGTCGGATCACGGTCCGTGCGCGTGGTGGTGCCCATAAACGCCATTATCGTTTGATCGATTTCAAGCGTAACGATAAGGACGGTATCCAGGGTAACGTTGAGCGTATTGAGTACGATCCGAACCGTAGTGCCAATATTGCGCTGGTGCTGTATGCAGATGGCGAACGCCGCTACATCATCGCGCCCAGTGGCGTGACCGCCGGTTCCCAGATCGTGTCTGGTGCCGATGCACCGATCAAGGCCGGTAATTGCCTGCCATTGCGCAATATTCCAGTGGGTTCCACGATTCACTGCCTGGAATTGAAGCCTGGCAAGGGTGCGCAGCTCGCTCGCAGCGCTGGCGCCATGATCCAGTTGATTGCCAAAGAAGGTGTTTATGCCTCTGTGCGTCTTCGCTCTGGCGAAATGCGCAAAGTTCTGGCAGACTGTCGCGCCACGATTGGCGAGGTTGGCAACTCAGAGCATAACCTGCGCAGCCTGGGTAAGGCGGGTGCCGCTCGCTGGAGTGGTCGCCGCCCACAATCGCGTGGTGTGGTCATGAATCCGGTCGACCATCCGCATGGTGGTGGTGAGGGACGTACTTCGGGTGGTCGTCACCCAGTATCACCGTGGGGTCAGCCCACAAAGGGTTATAAGACCCGCAAGAACAAGCGTACGGACGGCATGATCGTCCGCCGCCGTAAGTAATAACTTAGGTATAGAGGACTTCGTAACGTGCCACGTTCAGTCAAAAAAGGTCCGTTTGTCGATGCTCACCTGGTAAACAAGGTGAACACGGCTGCGGAAAAGAATGATCGCCGCCCCATCAAGACTTGGTCGCGTCGTTCTATGGTGATCCCGCAAATGGTGGGCTTGACGATTGCTATTCATAACGGTCGTCAACACGTACCGGTGCTGGTCAATGAAAATATGGTCGGACACAAACTGGGTGAGTTTGCTGTTACGCGCACCTTCAAAGGCCATGTGGCCGACAAGAAGGCTAAGTAACGGAGAGTGAGATCATGGAAACGAGAGCAGTTTTAAAGTTTGTTCGTATCTCGCCTCAAAAGGCGCGTTTGGTAGCGGACCAGATCCGTGGCATGAAGGTTGAGCCAGCCCTGAAGTTGCTGTCGTTCAGCAACAAGCGTGCGGCTACCTTGATCAAGAAGGTTGTCGAATCGGCCATTGCCAATGCTGAGCATAATGATGGCGCCGATGTGGACGAACTGAAGGTCAAGACGATTTGTGTTGATGAAGGTCCGGTCTTGAAGCGGATGCAACCACGCGCCAAAGGCCGCGGTAACCGCATTTTGAAACGCACCGCCCACATTACTGTGGCCGTGGCTGAGAAGTAAGAGAGGCGAAGATGGGTCAAAAAGTTAATCCGAATGGGATTCGCCTTGGGATCGTCAAGGACTGGACTTCCAAGTGGTATGCCGAAAGCAAAGACTACGCGAACTACCTGAATACTGATCTTAAAGTGCGCAAGTTCCTGCAGAAGGAACTGGCTCAGGCTTCAGTCAGCCGCATCCAGATCGAACGTCCGGCTCGCAATGCGCGCATCACCATTCACACTGCCCGTCCTGGTATTGTGATCGGTAAAAAGGGTGAAGATATCGAAGTCCTGCGCAAGAAGATCGCCAACATGATGGTGTTGCCAGTCAACGCAGTTCATGTCAGCGTCGAAGAAATTCGCAAGCCTGAGCTGGATGCCACCCTGGTGGCTCAGAGCGTGGCTCAGCAATTAGAGCGGCGTATCATGTTCCGTCGTGCCATGAAGCGCGCGGTGACCAATGCCATGCGTCTGGGTGGTCAAGGCGTCAAGATTCAGGTTTCGGGTCGGGTTAACGGGGCGGAAATTGCCCGTACCGAGTGGTATCGTGAGGGCCGGGTGCCACTCCATACCCTCCGTGCCGACATCGATTATGGTTTTGCCGAGGCGCATACCCCCTCTGGTGTAATTGGAATCAAGGTGTGGCTGTTTAAGGGCGAAGTCTTCGGCAACGAGGACAAGGGTGAGGCCCAGGAAAAGGCCGCCAAGTAACGGCGAACGGGATAGAAGATTATGCTGCAACCGAAAAGAACCAAATTCCGCAAGGTCCATAAGGGGCGGAACCGAGGCTTGGCCCAACGTGGCAACAAAGTCAGCTTCGGAGAATACGGACTAAAGGCTACAAGTCGTGGTAGAATAACGGCCCGCCAGATTGAGGCGGCACGTCGTGCCTTGACCCGTCATGTCAAGCGTGGTGGTAGGATTTGGATTCGAATCTTCCCCGACAAGCCAATTACGCAGAAGCCCCTGGAAGTACGTATGGGTAGCGGTAAGGGTAACGTAGAGTATTGGGTTGCTCAGATTGAGCCAGGCCGCATGCTCTATGAAATGGAAGGGGTTACTGAAGAAATTGCACGGGAAGCGTTTCGTCTGGCCGCTGCCAAACTGCCGGTGCAGACAACGTTTGTCAGCAGAAGGGTTATGTAATGAATGCGATTGAATTGCGAAACAAGAGTGTCCCCGAGCTCCAGTCCGAGCTCGAAGGTCTGTTGCGCGAAGGTTTTAATCTGCGTATGCAGCACGGTACCGGTCAAATGGCTCAAGGCCATCGGCTGAGGCAAAATCGTCGCGCGATTGCGCGTGTGAAGACTATTCTGGGTGAGAAAGCAGGTAACTGAAGATGAGTGAACAGGCAAAAGTCGTGCGCGAAGTGACTGGTCGTGTCGTCAGCAACAAGATGGACAAGACCATTACCGTATTGGTTGAGCGCCGCGTTCGTCACCCGGTGTACAAGAAATACATCACCCGTTCTTCGAAACTGCATGCGCATGACGAAAAGAACGAGTGCAACGAAGGCGATGTTGTCACCATTACTCAGTGCCGCCCGTTGTCCAAGAACAAATCTTGGAGCTTGGTGCGTATCGATGAGAAGGCTGTAGCAATCTAGATTGCGCGCCAGATAAAGATTTAAGCGGAGAAGAAACATGATTCAGATGCGTACATCGTTGGAAGTGGCCGATAATAGCGGCGCGCGTCGCCTGATGTGCATCAAAGTACTCGGTGGCTCCAAGCGCCGGTATGCCAATATCGGCGATGTCATTAAGGTGAGCATTAAAGAAGCTATTCCGCGCGGTAAGGTTAAGAAAGGTGAAGTCTATAACGCGGTAGTTGTGCGTACCCGCAAGGGTGTGCGTCGCGGTGATGGGTCTTTGATCCGTTTTGATGGGAATGCAGCGGTGCTGCTGAATAACAAGCTGGAGCCGATTGGTACCCGTATTTTTGGACCGGTTACCCGTGAGTTGCGTTCGGAGCGATTCATGAAGATTGTTTCGCTGGCACCGGAAGTTCTGTAAATATTTGTTGGCTTTCAGGGTTTGAATCATGCAAAAGATTCGTAAGGGTGATGACGTTATCGTGATCACCGGTAAAGATAAAGGGAAGCGTGGCACTGTGCTGCGCGTGGCGGACAACGATCGCGTTGTTGTTGAAAACGTGAATATGATCAAGCGCCATACCAAGCCTAATCCGCAGCGTAATGTCGCGGGTGGGATCGTGGAGAAAGAGGCGTCGATCCATGTCTCTAATGTCGCGTTATTTAATCCGGCGACGAAGACGGCAGATCGCGTTGGTATCCGTACGTTGGAAGACGGCCGTAAGGTTCGTTTTTTCAAGTCCAACAGTGAAGTTGTAGACATTTAATTTAGGGCAGCGCAGTTATGGCAAGATTGCAGCAATATTACCGCGAGACTGTAGTTACTAAACTGATGCAAGAGTTTGGCTACAAGTCCGTGATGGAAGTGCCGCGCATCACCAAGATCACTCTGAATATGGGTGTTGGCGAAGCGACTGGCGATCGCAAGATTATTGATAATGCGGTGGGTGATCTGCAGAAGATCGCCGGTCAAAAACCGGTGGTGTGCATGTCCCGCAAGTCGGTGGCTGGATTTAAGGTCCGTGAGGGCTGGCCGATCGGATGCAAAGTAACTTTGCGCAGCGAAAAAATGTACGAATTTCTTGATCGCCTGGTAAGTATTGCGATTCCGCGCATCCGTGATTTTCGTGGCTTGAACGCACGCTCTTTCGACGGCCGCGGCAATTACAGTATGGGTGTGACCGAGCAGATCGTTTTCCCTGAAATCGAATACGAAAAGATCGACGCACTCCGTGGTATGGATATCACTTTTACGACGACCGCCAAGACTGACGCAGAAGCTCGCGCATTGTTGGCAGCGTTCAACTTCCCATTTAAAGGTTAAGGTACATGGCTAAAAAGAGCATGGTAAATCGCGAGGTCAAGCGCGCAAGTTTGGTTGCTAAGTTTGCTGTAAAACGAGCTGAACTGAAGAGTCGCATGTTGGATCTCAATTTGAGCGATGAAGAGCGTGATGAGGCGCAAGCCAGATTCCACGCACTACCACGCAATGCCAGCCCGTGCCGGATGCGGAATCGTTGCCGCGACAGCGGTCGTAGCCGCGGTTATTATCGCAAGTTTGGTCTGGGTCGGAACAAACTGCGCGAAGCTGCCATGCGTGGGGATGTCCCAGGCTTGGTTAAGGCGAGCTGGTAAGCGCCGCCGAACATCCGACTGGAATCAGACGCGAAGAAATTTGGAGCACTATAAATGAGTATGACTGACCCGATTGCTGACATGTTAACCCGGATCCGCAATGCGCAGATCACGGAGAAGGCGCAGACTTCCATGCCGTCTTCTACGTTGAAGGCTGCGATCGCCAAGGTGCTGAAGGACGAAGGTTACATCGCTGGCTTCAAAGTTGAATCCCAAGACGGGAAGCAACGCTTGGTAATTGATCTCAAATATTACCTGGGCAAGCCCGTTATCAGCATGATTAAGCGCGCCAGCCGTCCAGGCTTGCGTGTATACAGTGGTAAGGATGACCTGCCTAAAGTTCAGGGCGGGCTTGGTGTCGCCATCATCTCCACTCCTTCTGGGGTGATGACCGAGCGTGCGGCCCGTGCCGCAGGTATCGGTGGCGAAGTTCTTTGTTTCGTTTCGTAATGGCGGTGTGCAATGTCTCGAGTTGCCAAGAAACCTATTAGTATCCCGAAGGGTGTCGAAGTAACCGTTAACGGTCAGTCCGTGTCGGTGAAAGGTACCAAGGGCCAGTTGCAATATCAGGTGCATAGCTCTGTTGAAGTGGCTCGCAATGATAGCAACGAGATCGTTGTGACAGTGCGTGAAAACAGCAAGAATGCATGGGCGCAAGCCGGTACGACTCGCGCATCAGTCAATAATCTGGTGACCGGTGTCAGTCAAGGTTTTGAAAAGCGTTTGCAGTTGATCGGCGTTGGTTATCGTGCGCAGTCACAGGGTAAAATGTTGAATCTGACGCTTGGGTTTTCGCACCCGGTGAATTATCCAGTACCTGAGGGTATCACGGTCGAAACGCCGAGCCAGACGGAAATTGTTGTTAAAGGTACGGATCGTCAGAAGGTCGGCCAAGTGGCTGCCGATATTCGTGGATACCGTCCGCCAGAGCCGTATAAGGGCAAGGGTGTGCGTTATACCAACGAAGTTGTGGTTCGTAAAGAAGCCAAGAAGAAATAATGGTTGGGTCAGTCAATGGATAAGAAAATTACTCGTTTGCGTCGTGCCCGTAAGGCCCGCGCCAAGATCAGAGAACTGTGCAGTTACCGTCTGGCGGTGCATCGTACCCCCCGGCATATCTATGCCCAGGTGATTGCGCCCAATGGTGGTGAAGTGCTGGCGGCGGCTTCGACACTGGAAGCTGACGTCAAAAAGGCACTGGAACACACCGGTAACAAGAATGCAGCGGCCGTAGTTGGCCGCTTTGTCGCCGAGCGTGCGAAGACTGCGGGTATCAAGCAGGTTTCCTTCGATCGTTCCGGTTTCAAGTATCATGGGCGGATTAAGGCGTTAGCAGATGCTGCGCGTGAAGCCGGTCTTGAATTCTAAAGGAAGTAGCTATGGCGAATTTTGAAACACCCGGGAATGGCGACGGTTTACAGGAAAAGTTGGTTTCGGTCCGCCGCGTGGCCAAAGTGGTCAAGGGCGGTCGTATCTTCGGTTTCTCGGCACTGACGGTGGTTGGTGACGGCAATGGACGTGTCGGCATTGGCCGTGGCAAGGCACGCGAAGTGCCCGCTGCGATCCAGAAGGCGATGGAAGATGCGCGCAAGAATCTGATTCGCGTCAAGCTGAACAAAGGTACTGTGCAGCATCCGATCAAGGCTGCCCACGGCGCTGCCAAGATCTACATGCAACCGGCGTCGCAAGGTACCGGCATCATCGCAGGTGGTGCGATGCGCGCTGTTCTCGAAGTAGTAGGGGTGCATGACGTGTTGGCCAAGTGCATCGGATCGACTAATCCGGTGAACGTGGTTCGCGCCACCATCAAGGGCTTGGAACAAATGGCTGATCCAGAATCGATCGCCGCCAAGCGTGGTAAGAAGGTTGCAGAGATCCTGGGTTAAAGTCATGGCAGCGTCGAAGATAATTAAATTAACGTTGGTGCGCAGTTTTCATGGGCGTTTACAGTCTCATAAAGCATGCGTCACTGGATTGGGATTGCGTCGTATGCATCACAGTGTCGAAGTTCAAGACTCTCCGGCTGTGCGCGGCATGATCAACAAGATTAGTTACATGCTAAAGGTTGAGGAAGCTTAATCATGCGTTTAAATACACTCAAACCTGCTGCAGGTTCGAAACCCAGCCCAAAGCGTCTGGGTCGTGGCATTGGTTCTGGCCTGGGCAAGACATCGGGTAAGGGCCACAAGGGTCAACACGCCCGTGCCGGTGGCTATCACAAGGTCGGCTTTGAAGGTGGGCAGATGCCTATTCAGCGCCGTATGCCGAAGGTTGGTTTTAATTCCGCAATTGCCCGCGTGACCGCTGAAGTTCGCCTGAGCGAATTGAATCTGGTGGCTGGCGATGTGGTGGATATGGCATCGCTGCTGGCGGCTGATGTGCTGAGTGCTAAGTTTGAGCGCGCCAAGATCATTGCCTCGGGTACCGTTGATCGCGCCTTCACCGTGCGTGGTTTGCGGGTCACCAAGGGAGCCAAAGCTGCAATCGAAGCCGCTGGCGGAAAGATCGAGGGCTAAGTGGCTTTTCCAGGGACGGCACCGATTGGCGGCCTCGCTGCCGCAGGGCGCTTCAGTGAGCTGAAGCGCCGTTTGCTTTTTGTACTGGGTGCGCTGATCGTTTATCGTATCGGTGCTCATATCCCGGTGCCTGGCGTCAACCCTGTGGCCTTGGCTGAACTCTTCAGCCAGCAAAAGGGCTCGATTATCGACATGTTCAATATGTTCTCCGGTGGCGCTCTGCGCCGCTTTACGATCTTTGCCATCGGGATCATGCCCTATATTTCAGCGTCCATTATTGTTCAGCTTTTGACTAGCGTTGTTCCTTCGTTGGAAGAGCTCAAGAAAGAAGGCGAGGCTGGGCGCCGTAAAATGAGCCAGTATACCCGCTACGGCACGGTGGTGTTGGCGACCGTGCAGGCCGGTGGTGTCGCCTATGCCCTGCAAAATCAACAGGTTGGCGGTATGCCGGTGGTGATGGACCCTGGTTTTGGCTTCATGTTCACGGCCATTGTCACTCTGGTCGCCGGGACGATGTTCCTGATGTGGCTGGGTGAGCAAATAACAGAGCGTGGGATCGGTAATGGCATCTCCGTCATCATTTTTGCCGGTATTGTGGCCGGTCTGCCAGCGGCGATTGGTGGCACCCTGGAGCTGGGGAGCACCGGAGAGCTGAGTATTTTCATGATCCTCTTCTTCCTGGCGCTAGCGGTGGCGGTGACGGGGTTTGTGATCTTTGTCGAGCGCTGCCAGCGCCGGATCACTGTTAATTACGCCAAGCGCCAGCAAGGCCGTAAGGTCTACGGCGGCCAGACCAGCCATCTGCCCCTGAAAATCAATATGGCCGGGGTGATCCCGCCGATTTTTGCCTCCAGTATTATCCTGTTTCCGGCGACGATTGCCGGTATGTTTGGATCAGGCGCCGGTTTGGGCTGGTTGCAGGATATTGCGACCAAGTTATCGCCCGGGCAGCCGATTTATGTGATTTTGTACGCTGTGGCGATCGTGTTTTTCTGCTTTTTTTACACAGCGCTCCAGTTTAATCCTAAGGAAACGGCAGAAAATCTAAAGAAATCAGGGGCTTTCATTCCAGGTATCCGCCCGGGTGAGCAGACCGCCAAGTATATTGATACCGTCATGACCCGCTTGACCGTGGCCGGCGCCATTTATATTACAGCCGTGTGCTTGCTGCCCGAGTTCCTGATCGTGAAGTGGAATGTGCCGTTTTACTTCGGGGGCACGTCGCTCCTGATTATTGTAGTGGTGGTGATGGATTTCATGGCCCAGTTGCAGGCCCACTTGATGTCGCACCAGTACGAGGGGTTGATGAAGAAGGCCAACCTTAAAAGTTGAGAAAAAGGTTAAATAAGGCCTTCATCCGGCTTTGGTTTCAAGAAAAACTGCGGTATACTTCCGCCCCACTCGTATCCGGGGGTGGTATACCCCGTTTACTGATTTTTTGGAGATAGAACAATGAAGGTTCGTACTTCGGTCAAAAAGTTGTGCCGTAACTGCAAGGTGATCCGTCGTAAGGGTGTGGTTCGGATTATCTGCACGGATGCCCGCCACAAGCAGCGTCAGGGCTAAGAACGGTTGGGTTTGAATGGGCTCGTGAATGGTTGAAACTTAAGCCATTCGCAGCTAGAATTTCGCGTTTTCGTAATGGCTTCGGCCAGATTAAAGGAGTTTGCCTCAGATGGCTCGTATTGCTGGTATCAATATTCCGGTAAATAAGCACGCAGTGATCGCATTGACCGCGATCTACGGCATTGGCCGTACCCGTGCCCGCGATATTTGTGCTGCGGCTGGTGTTCAGCCAACAGCTAAAATCAAGGATTTGCAAGATGCTCAGGTTGAAGCCCTGCGTTCTGAGGTGGCCAAGTTTACGGTAGAAGGCGATCTGCGGCGCGAAGTTTCAATGAGTATTAAACGATTGATGGACTTGGGCACGTATCGTGGCCTGCGTCATCGTCGTGGCCTGCCCGTTCGCGGTCAGCGTACTCGCACCAATGCACGTACTCGTAAGGGTCCGCGCAAGGCGATCAGAAAATAATCAAACTGGATTAAGATATGGTTAAGGCAGCTACCCGTACTACGCGTAAGCGTGTAAAGAAAAATGTGGTTGATGGCGTGGCACACATTCACGCTTCATTCAATAACACCATCATAACGATCACTGACCGTCAGGGTAACACCCTGTCATGGGCAACCTCTGGCGGTGCTGGTTTCCGCGGCTCACGTAAGAGTACGCCGTTCGCAGCTCAGGTTGCGGCCGAGAAGGCGGGTAGTGTTGTCAAAGAGTTCGGCATGAAGAATATGGATGTGCTGGTGAAGGGGCCTGGTCCAGGCCGTGAATCCGCTGTCCGTGCCCTGAATGCATTGGGTTTCAAGATCAGCAGCATCACTGACGTCACACCCATCCCGCACAACGGGTGCCGTCCGCCGAAGAAGCGTCGAGTTTAAGTCCGGAGATTTATTGTGGCTAGATATATTGGTTCTAAATGCCGTTTGTGCCGCCGTCAAGGCGAAAAGCTTTTCCTGAAGGGTGAAAAGTGCTACACCGCCAAGTGCGCCGTTGAGAAGCGTAGTTTTGCTCCGGGTCAGCACGGCCAGCGTCGTAGCCGCTTGACGGATTACGCCGGTCAGCTGCGCGAAAAGCAAAAATTGCGCCGTATTTACGGTGTGCTGGAAGGTCAGTTCCGTTTGTATTATCAGGAAGCTGACCGTGGCAAAGGTTCTACCGGTGAGCGTCTGTTGCAGTTGCTTGAAGGCCGTCTGGATAACATCGTTTATCGCATGGGCTTCGCATCATCTCGCACAGAAGCGCGTCAGCTGGTGCGCCATGACGGTATCAACGTCAACGGCAAGAAGGTCAACATTCCTAGCTATCAGCTGAAGGCGAGCGATGTTGTCTCCGTCAGCGATGGTGCGAAGGAGCAGCTGCGGATCAAGGCTGCGCTGGACTTCTCGCAGCAACGCGGCGTGGTTGACTGGATTGAAGTGGATGCCAAGAAAATGGAAGGCGTATTCAAGTCGATTCCGGCGCGCAGCGATCTGCCGTCCGAAATTAATGAGCATCTGGTTGTCGAGTTGTACTCGAAGTAATCTGGCCAGGTTTTGGTTTAGATTTCAGACTTGATAAAGAATTAACTCAACAGAGGATAAAATATGCAGGGCTCGGTGACTGAGTTTTTGAAACCTCGTGTCGTTGATGTGCAAGCGATCAGCGATAGCCATGCAAAGGTAACCTTGGAGCCGCTGGAGCGCGGTTTTGGGCATACCCTGGGTAATGCCCTGCGTCGCATTCTGCTTTCGTCTATGCCCGGTGCAGCAGTGACCGAGGCCGAGATCGAAGGCGTTCTGCACGAATACACCACGTTGGAAGGTGTGCAGGAAGATGTAATCGAAATCATTCTCAACTTGAAAGAGCTGTCGCTCAAGATGCATGGTATCAATGAAGCGACGCTCATCATCAACAAAACAGGTCCTGGCGTAGTGAAGGCGAGCGATATCGAGCTGCCGCACAATGTCGAGATCGTCAATAAAGATCTGGTGATCGCGCATTTGAATGCCGCAGGCAAATTGAATGCACGCTTGAAAGTGATGATGGGTCGTGGTTATGAGCCTGCCACTTCGCGTCTGCGCGCTGACGAAACCCGTACTATCGGACATTTGCATCTGGATGCGACTTATACGCCGGTGCGTCGTGTCAGCTACTCCGTTGAACGTGCCCGTGTAGAGCAACGTACCGACCTGGACAAGCTGATCATCGACATGGAAACCAACGGTTCCATCGATCCGGAAGAAGCTATCCGTCGCGCCGCCAGCATTCTGCGCGATCAATTGTCGATCTTCGTTGATCTGCAAAGCTCTGAAGTCACCTCCAGCACACCGAAGTCAGTTGATGTCGATCCGATCTTGTTGCGTCCGGTAGATGATCTGGAATTGACTGTGCGTTCGGCCAATTGTCTGAAGGCAGAAAACATTTATTACATTGGTGACCTGATCCAGCGTACGGAAGTCGAGTTGTTGAAGACGCCTAACCTGGGCAAGAAGTCGCTGACCGAGATCAAGGACGTGCTGGCAATGCACGGCTTGTCGCTGGGTATGCGTCTGGAAAACTGGCCGCCTGCGCAGCTGAAGCGCGAGCATGAAAAGGCTGCTTCCTAAGCGGCGACACGAAATAGTTTAAGTAATTAGCTTAAGGAATACGAACCATGCGTCATCGCAATAGTGGCCGGCAACTGAGCCGGAACAGCAGTCACCGTAAGGCCATGCTGAAAAACATGTCATCTTCGTTGTTCCTGCACGAAGTGATCAAGACTACGCTGCCCAAGGCAAAAGAGCTGCGGATGATTGCTGAGCCGTTGATCACCTTGGCCAAGGTCGACAGCGTTGCCAATCGCCGGCTGGCGTTTGCCCGTCTGCGTGACAAAGATGCCGTTGGCACCTTGTTTGACAGCCTGGGTCCACGTTACAAGAATCGCCCAGGCGGTTACTTGCGCATCCTCAAGTGCGGCTTCCGCGCTGGTGACAAGGCCCCAATGGCCATCGTCGAGCTGGTAGACCGTCCTGCTGAGGCCGCTGCCGAGTAAGGCGAAGCAAGCTAATGTTTCAACGAAGAGCCGGGTGAATGCCCGGCTTTTTCGTTTGGTGATATGCTTAAAAAAGGTGCAAGTCTGACGTGTTATAGTTACGCAATATTGATACTTATCTTGCGAGGATACCTATGGGTCTTGTTCAGACCAAACTGAAACTATCGAATCCCTCTAATCGTGATCTTGCTGCTATCGAGGTCAAGGCGCTGGCTGATACGGGTGCGTTGCACCTGTGTATTCCGGAGCACATAGCACTCCAGCTGGAGGTAACCGAACTGGAGAAGCGTGAGGCGGTATTGGCAGATGGTCGTCACCAGTTATGCCCCTACGTCGGCCCGATTCAGGTGGAATTCGATGGCCGTCGTTGTTTCGTCGGTGCACTGGTGTTGGGCGACAGTGTTTTGCTCGGTGCAATCCCAATGGAAGATATGGATTTGGTGGTTATTCCTGCGCAGCGCAAGATTATGGCCAATCCTGAGAATCCCAATATTCCGCTGTCGACAGTAAAGTAATGTTTCAGAAAGATAGGGTGGGTTAGCGCTTTTCGCATAACCCACCAAGCGTGCCCAAAGCGCTGCGCGGGGCAGGCTCTGTGAAGCACACAACTTGTTTTTTAGCACGTTAACGGTACGGCATTGAAGGCAGCGTCACTCCCAGATGGGTTAATGGTGCTCGATCTGCTAAGGTTCCACTATGATCGTCCTCTTCACAGACTTCGGCCTACAAGGCCCCTACATCGGCCAGATGCAGGCGGTGTTGGCGCGGCTGGCGCCAAGTGTGCCGGTGATCAATCTGTTTGCCGATGCACCGACGTTTCGGCCACAGGCTGCGGCGTATTTGTTGGCGGCGTATGTCGATGAGCTTCCCGCAGGGACGGTGTTTTTGTGTGTGGTTGATCCCGGTGTCGGCACCACACAACGCAAACCCGTGGTATACGAGATCGGCGAGCGCTGGTTTGTCGGGCCGGATAATGGCCTGTTTGATGTTGTCATCGCCCGTTCCGGGCAAGCCGTCACGCGGCAAGAAATTCTCTGGCAACCGCCAAAACTCTCCGCCTCGTTTCATGGCCGTGATTTGTTCGCGCCGGTCGGGGCGCGGTTGGCGCTGGGTGAGTTGCCCGCGCAGTGGTTGGGCGAGGCCGAGTTATGCAGCGCCAAAGAACATTGCCCGCTTGATCTGGATGCAGTGATTTATATCGATGGCTTTGGCAATGCGATGACCGGCCGTCGGGCAGCGACGGTCAATCCGCAAACACGTTTCAAAGTGAATGGCCGCGAGTTGGGTTGGGCGCGCACCTTTGGTGTAGCGGCGGAGGGTGAGCCGTTCTGGTATGAAAATTCAAATGGCCTAGTGGAAATCGCGGTGAATTGTGGTTCGGCAGCGGCGCAATTGGATTTGCATGTGGGGACGGTGGTGAGGAGGGTGTTGTGATGGAGGCAGGAATTGATGCATATTATACAGTAATGTTCCTAAGGAAAATTAGTGGAGTCTTATGAAGCGGGTTGGCTGTCAATGGTTGGAAACGCTCTGAGGCAATAGATGAATTTCGTCTATTACCAATATTACGGATTCCGTATAACACACTGTTGGGGTTTTCACTTTTCACAGGAGGCATCATGTCAATAATCACAGTTTATTCGTTCAGTTACCACGATAAAGAACAAGGAATACAAGTTATCGGAAGCGGTAAATTCCAACGCGAGAAAATCGCGGAAAAAGATGGATGGAATGTCATTGAAAGCTCCGCTGAAGATGTAGATTCATCATTACTTACAAGCGAGGGGCGATACTACCCTGCACAATGAAACTCCTTGGCATAACATGCAAACTACTGGTCGGATTTTCATGCTCACTACCAGATATGAAAATCACAAGTTCTTTTTGGTTGATTTTATGCACTTTCAGAGATGCACGAAAATCGGCATTTGCTTTCCCAAGCGAGGACCACTTAACACGGTATTCGCCCAACCCGTCAGCCAAGCGGGACTGCGCAAAAGCGCGCAGCCCCTTACTTTTACGTTGAGGCTGTAGAAAAACCCAAAACCACCCAATAAATCGCCCTCGCGATCTGCCATAATTTCACTGCGAAATAAAACAAAGGTGGACGCGACATGGCACGGTTCAAAGCGATACACAAAGGCCTAAAACTACTGCCGGTCGATTTTGACCGGCAAGTCATCCCGGGCAGTTTTGAATACGCGTTATGCCATCTTGTCGATCGCGAGCTTGATCTTTCCACCTTTCATGCACGCTACAAGAATGACATCGAGGGCGCATCCGCTTTCGACCCGGCAGTGCTCATCAAAATCATCCTGTTGGCCTACAGTCGCGGCATCATTCACAGCCGCAAAATAGAAGCCGCCTGCCGCGAGCGCTGACCGCCAAGGAGAGCGAAGCGGTGGCGGTTAGTCCCCGATAGGCGACCCCGTCCGCGGACTCGGAGTTGAGAGCGATAGCGAGCGACGTAGAGGCTGCGGCAGCGGGTATAGTCGCCGTAGAGTCATTGTGGTAGCTATATTGAGTGCCACGAGAGAGCGAAGCGAACGATGTTGTACGAAGACGTAGCGGACGCAGGACGGTCGGGGCAAAAGGAATCAGTTGTCGCGTCAGCGAGTCAATTTATGGCATGGACGCCATAAATTGGTCACGAGGTAGCGACACTATCGAACGTACTGTTTATCGCCGTCTCGGGAGACAGCCAACCGCACTTCACCACACTCGCCGCCTTTGTCTCGGGCATGGGCGATACCGTGGCCAAACTGTTTGCCCAAGTCCTGCTCATATGCGACCGCCAAGGCTTGATTGG
>JACQEP010000002.1 GCA_016200485.1 Gammaproteobacteria bacterium | reverse complement strand
CATATTGTGCCAAAGTCTAGAAATCTTGTCGAAGTTTAACGGAGTGTCGCTGACGCGGGTAGTGGCGGTGGTGCAATACCGCGCTCAGTGGGTATTGCTGAAGTGTTGCGTGATTGGTAATACACCAGTGCCTTATTGTCATTTTGGTTATCGACGGCGGCTTCTGTTGGTGTAGATGCATTTGGGGCCAGGATCAGGGCGGAGATGGGGATGAGCTGGATGCCCAGGCTTTCGAGTGTGGGCAATTCGCGCTCGAGAAGGTTGAGCGTGCTTTGGTGGGGATGGCCGATGGCGACGGCGTGTCCCTGCTGGCGTGCAAGTTTGATCAGGCGCTGAAATTCATGCTTGATCGCGGCGGGGCTGGGATCGTCGTCGAGAAAGACATCGCGCCCCAGTGCCGGCACCTGATTTTCTTGTGCCAGTCGCAAGGCAACCGTACGGGCGGTGGTGCGGCTGTCGATAAAAAAGAGATTGCCACGGCGTTTTAATTCACTCATCAGCCATTGCATGTGGCCGGGGTGGCGGGTGAGTAAACTGCCCATGTGGTTATTGATGCCGATGGCATGTGGCACGGAGGCGAGGTCGGCACTGATGGTGCGCAGGACTTCGTTTTCGGTCATGTCGAGCGTGATGGCGCCTGGGCCGAGGGGATGATGTTCAATCGATTCCATCGGCAAATGCAGCAGCACATCTTTGCCCAGGCGATGGGCGCGCTCGGCCAGGTCGCGGCTATAGGGGCTATAGGGCAGAAAGGCGAGACTGACCGCGCCGGGAAGACGTACAACGCGCCAATCACGTTCGAACTGGTCGCCGAGGTCGTCGATGATAATGCTGATGCGCGGCGGTACCGGCTCTGGTTGCAGTGATTGGGCGTGGACGGGCGTGAGCGCCACAGCGGCGAGGCCGGTCAGGATGATCCTGAAAAACTGGCCTCGCCTGTGGCGCGCTGTGGTCATTGGTTTAGTGTTGCTGCTGCAAGATATAAAGTCCCTTGAGCAGGTTCAGCGCCTCGTAGAGTTGATAGTCGCGGTCGGCAAGACTGATCTTGGCCGGCTTGTCGCCGTCCTTCTTGCTGCCCTTGGCATCCTTGTCTTTGCCGTTCTTGGATTCCTTCGGCGGTGCCGCTTCCTCCTCCTGTTTGTCGTTGCGCAGGTGGCGTGACAGGTCGGCCTCCTTGATCGGGTCAAAGCCGCTGGACTCGACGGCGGTGACCTTCACGTTTTCCAGTGCGATGTCAGGATTGATGCCTTCAGCCTGGATTGAGCGGCCGGATGGCGTGAAATAGCGGGCCGTGGTCAGTTTCAGGGCGGCGCCGTTTTGCATCGGCAGGATGGTTTGCACCGAGCCTTTGCCGAAGGTCTTACTGCCCATGATGATGGCGCGTTTGTGATCCTGTAGCGCTCCGGCAACGATTTCCGACGCCGACGCCGAGCCACCGTTGACCAGAACGATGATCGGCGCGCCCTTCAAAATATCGTTTGGAGTGGCTTTGAACTGCATCTGCGAATCGTTAACGCGGCCTTCGGTGTAGACAATTAAGCCATCTTCAAGGAAGGCATCGGAGACCGCGACTGCTGCGTTAAGAACACCGCCCGGATTATTACGCAGGTCCAGGATCATACCCTTGAGGCCGCCTTCATTGTCTTTCTTCAGTTTGCTCAGCGCTTGCACCATGTCTTCGCCGGTGTTGGCCTGGAACTGGGTGATGCGCAAATAACCAAAACCCTTATCCAGGGACTCGGTCTTGACGCTGTTGACCTTGATAATGGCGCGGGTGACCGTGATCTTGAGCGGTTTTTCCAGGCCTTCGCGCATGATCTGGAGCACGATGTCGGTGCCGGGTTTGCCGCGCATCAATTTCACGGCCTCGTTGAGGCTCAAACCTTTGACCGGTGTTTCGTCGATGCGAATGATCAGGTCGCCGGCTTTGACGCCTGCACGTTGCGCCGGGGTGTCGTCGATCGGGGAAATCACCTTGACGAAGCCATCTTCCATCCCGACTTCAATGCCCAGGCCGCCGAACTCACCGGTGGTGCCCACTTGCAGTTCGCGATAGGCCTCGGCATCGAGGTACGAAGAGTGTGGATCAAGGCCAGTGAGCATGCCGCGAATGGCATTTTCCAGCAGCGTGGAGTCTTCGGTCGGTTCGACGTAGTCGGATTTGATTTTGCCAAAGACCTCGGTAAAGGTGCGCATCTCGTCGAGAGGCAGCGGCGCCCCGCCTTTGGCGGCGTCACGCTGTGCGAGCACACCGTGGCCGATGGTCAGGGATACCCCCATCACCAGTCCAATACTGAGGATGAGCAGGGAACGCATGGGCAATTTCATTCGTGGCTCCAAAAATTATAAGGAAATGCGCTGGATTCTAGTCGAATTGCAGAATACTAAGCTATAGCGGCAACTTACAAGCAAAAAATAAGGGCCTTAATGGCACCAAAGTGCCGGATCCGCTGGTTTGCCATCCTTGCGGATTTCGAAATACAGGCCGGGGATTTCCTGGCCACCGCTGTTGCCGACAGTGGCGATACTCTCTCCGGCGTTCACTTCGTCACCGGCTTCCTTGAGCAGGGCTTGGTTATGCCCATAGAGGCTCATGTAACCCTCACCATGATCAACAATAAGCAGCAGGCCATAGCCACGGATCCACTCGGCAAAGGCGACCCGTCCGGGGGCGATAGCCTGCACCTCCTGGCCGCTCTTGCCGTCAAGCACTACGCCTTGCCAGGTGAGAGACGTTTGGTTGCGCGGGCTGCCAAAACGGTGGCGTAGCGGGGCTTCGATCGGCCACAGCAGTTTGCCCTTGAGTTCGGCCAGGGATTTGCTCTTGGGGATGTACGGCTGAGTACGGCGCTTGGCTTGCAGGCGCTTGATCAATTCACTCAACTCCTGTGCATCTTCGACCAGTTGTTCGAGCTTTTGTTCCTGACGATCCGCGCGGCGTTGGGATTGGGTTAATAATTTGCTGCGTTGTTGCTGGGCGGCAGTGAGTTCCTGGTGCCGTTGTTTTTGTGCGGACTGAATGGCCTCCAGCTTTTCAGTCTGGTGTTGTAGCTCTTGTTCCAGCTGGCTGAGTTGAGTGCGGTTGTATTGGGCCTTGGTGATAATGTGAGCCTGGGCCTGCTGTACATAATGATGATAGTGCAGCAGGCGATCGATGGCGGTAGGGTCTTCCTGATTGAGCAATAGCTTGATCGGCGATTGAGCGCTGTTGCCATAATTGGCGCGGATTTGGACCGCCAGTTGCTGGCGCTGGGATTGCAGCGTTTGGTCGAGATGGGCGATCTCGTTTTCAAGGTCATGTTTGGTTTGTTGCTGCTGACGGAGATCGTTGTCCAGGCGGCGCAGTTCTTGATGCAGGCGGCTGGCCTCTTTTTCGGTTTTGGCCAATTCGCGCTGCAATGTGTTCTGGCGGATTTGCTCGAGTGAGAGCTCTTTCTTGATGGTTTTGATGTTTTGCCGCAGTTGTTCCAGTTCCTCGGTTTTTTGTTCAAGGTTTTCGGCGAGGCTGACTGATGAGGTGGCCAGTATCAGGCTGGCGACAAAAAAACGAAGAAATGAGCTTGCGACGGCGATAGGCATCCGTCGATTATCGCAAATATTATTGCAAAATCATTAACGGATGGCCGCTCATTTCGCTGGGCGCGGCCAATCCCATCAAATAAAGCATGGTCGGCGCGACATCGGCAAGCGAGCCACGGCCGTTGCAGGGTGTTGCAGCGCGGCCAACGTAAATAAACGGTACCGGATTGTGCGTGTGCGCGGTGTGGGCTTGGCCGGTTTCGGTGTCGCGCATGCGTTCGGCGTTGCCATGATCGGCGGTGATCAACGCCTCGCCGCCCACCTTCTGCAGGGCGGCGATGACACGCCCCAGGCACAGGTCGATGGTCTCAATGGCCTTCACGGCGGCATCGAAGTTGCCGGTATGGCCCACCATGTCGGGATTGGCGTAGTTGCAGATGATGGCATCGTACTTGCCGCTCTCGATGGCGGCGACCAGCTTGTCGGTCAGCTCGACAGCGCTCATCTCGGGCTGCAGGTCATAGGTCGCAACGTTGGGCGAGGGGACGAGGATGCGATCTTCGCCCGGAAATACCTTTTCTTCACCGCCATTGAAGAAGAACGTCACATGCGCGTACTTTTCAGTTTCGGCAATGCGTAATTGGCGCAGGCCGCAACGGGCGATGTATTCGCCAAAGCTGTTGCCGAGCCGCTCCGGTGGAAATGCCGTGGGTACCGGCAGGTCACTTTGATATTCGGTCAGGCTGACGAAGGCGCCGAGTTTCGGGCGTGTGCCGCGATCAAAACCCGGGAAATCGTCTTCGGCGAAGGCGCGGGCAATCTGGCGCGCGCGGTCGGAGCGGTAATTCATGAAAATCACCACGTCGCCATCGTTGATGGTGACCGGCGCCTTGCCCGCCGGGATAATGGCCGTGGCCTTTACAAACTCATCGGTTTCGCCACGGCTGTAGGCGGCTTCGAGGGCGCTCAGTACGTTAGGGGTAGTGAACTCGCCCTTGCCGTTTGTGATCAGCTCGTAGGCGGCCTGAATACGTGGCCAGCGGTGGTCGCGGTCCATGGCGTAATAACGGCCAATCACCGACGCGATGCGGCCGGCGCCGCATTCGGTAAATACCTGTTCCATGGCCTTGAGTGAGGATGCGGCGCTCTTGGGCGCGGTATCGCGGCCATCGAGGAAGGCATGAAGATACACTTCGCGCGCGCCGCGTTGAGTCGCGAGGCGGGCCATGGCCTGGATATGTTCTTCATGGCTATGGACGCCGCCCGGAGAGAGTAGTCCCAGGATGTGCAGTGCCTTGCCGTTGGCGATGGCCTGATCAACGGCATTGGTCAGTGTGTGATTGGTGAAAAACGAGCCAGTCTTGATGGCGCGGCTGATGCGAGTGAATTCCTGGTATACCACCCGGCCGGCCCCCAGATTCAGGTGTCCGACCTCGGAATTCCCCATCTGGTCAGAGGGTAGGCCGACTTCGGCGCCAGAACACGTGAGCAGCGAACGCGGATAGCTCGCCCACAGCTTGTCCCAAACCGGGGTTTTGGCGTGGGCGATCGCGTTGGAGCTTGGGTCTTCGCTATAACCCCAGCCATCAAGGACAATCAGGGTCAAGGGTTTCGGTGCATTAGGCATCGTTTGTTTGCGTTACGAGCTGGCGGGTTGGATGCCAGTCCCTTGGTTGTATGTTCAGATCAACATGATCCCTGTAACAAACTACAGGTAACAAAATGGGGGCAAATTATATACTATCTCCTGTCAAAACAAAAACATACTATTCATGGTAAATAAGAACTGTTAAGCTTTAAAGCGTGCCAGAAGGACTTGGTGCTGAAGCGTGTCTTAATGGATTTAAGACTATAGGGGAATCTATGAAAGCGGAAGGAGTAGTGCATGTCATGCCTAAAAGAATGGATGATGGAGATGGGCAAGGAGGATTGATATACCGGGACGAGGACATTGATCGCGCTGCGCGCTCATTGAAGGCGATGTCGCATCCGCTACGGCTCAAGATTCTCTGTACGGTGGGGGATCAAGAAGTCAATGTGCAGGACATCGTCGAGCAAGTCGGTACTTCGCAAAGCAACATCTCCCAGCATCTGGCTATTTTACGGGATAAGGACATTTTGGCCTGCCGTAAGGATGCCAATCGTGTATATTATCGCATCAGCGATCGCCGTACTTTGCAGTTGATCAGTATGATGCGTGAGATCTTTTGTACTGAATAGCGCCGCACTTGCTTCGGCGCTGTTTGTGGTTGAAATAGCGCCAGAGTGAGTGGGTTCATGGGACGTTTTTTTGAATTTGTCGGTAATCACCCGTGGTTGGTGACAGCTTTGGTGATGACTGTTGTTGCGTTGTTGATAAATGAATCGCGGCGTCATTTGCTGGGGTTCAAGGAAGTGAGTCCCAACGAGGCTGTGCGGCTGATGAATCGCGAAGAGGCCGTGGTGCTCGATGTGCGTGAGGATGGTGAGTACAAGGAAGGCCATATTATCAATGCCCGTCATATACCCGTGGGCGTACTCGAGTCGCGTTGCAATGAGCTGGAATCGCTGAAAGAAAAGCCGCTAATCGTGTATTGCCGTACCGGGCAACGTGCCGCCAAGGCCAGCGCAATCTTGCAGCGGCAAGGATTTAAATCCGTTTATAAATTGAATGGCGGGATCATGGCCTGGACTGGCGCCAATATGCCGGTGAGCAAGGGTTAATCAGAGGTTCCTTGATAACATCCAAAAAACGTTAGGTGAGAATCATGTCAGAAGCAAATCAAGTCCAGGGCCGGTTTGGCATTCAAAAGGTTTACGTTAAAGACCTTTCCTTCGAAGCGCCCAATACCCCGGCAATCTTCGCCGAGCAAAAATGGGAGCCGGAGGTTAATGTGCAGCTCAACACCCGTGTTGAAAATGTCGGTCCGGCCGTGCATGAAGTGGTGCTGACCGTGACGGTGACCGCCAAAATGGGTGACAAGACTGCGTATCTTGCCGAGGTGCAACAAGCGGGTATTTTTCAGGCCGACGGTTTTGAGCAATCGCAAATGGGTCACTTGCTTGGCAGTTTTTGTCCCGGCATTCTCTTCCCTTATGTGCGCGAAGCGGTCTCTGATCTTGTAACGCGCGGCGGCTTCCCGCAAATGTTGCTGGCGCCGGTCAATTTCGATCTCATCTATACCCAGCATCTGCAACAACAGCAACAGGCCGTAGGCGCTGCACATTAATTGCCGATGGGTGCTTCTGGCAATTCGCTGCCGCGGGTTCCGACGTTAGTATTGGGGGCCGGTTCCTGGGGAACGGCGCTGGCGGTTTTGCTGGCGCGCAACGGACAGCCGACCTCGCTCTGGGGGCGTGATGCTGCGCAACTGGCGCAACTGGCCGCAAGTGGTTGCAATCAGCGGTATCTTCCGGGAATTCAATTGCCATCTGCGCTGCGTATCAGTCATGAGCTATCGGCCGTGGCGCAAGTACGGGATTTTCTACTGGCAGTGCCGAGTCATGCCTTCCGTTCTACCTTGGAACAAATCGTCCCCTTTTTAAAACTGGACTCGCGCCTGATCTGGGCAACCAAAGGGTTTGAGCCCGAGAGTGGCAAGCTGTTGCATCAGATCGCGGTCGATGTGCTGGGTGGGCGTTATCCGGTGGCAGTGATTTCGGGGCCGACCTTCGCGGCGGAAGTGGCCAAGGGTTTGCCGACGGCAGTGACAATTGCCTCGCCTAGCGCCGAGTTCGCGGCAGAGTTGGCGTTACGTTTGCGCAGCGATAGTTTTCGCGCCTACACCTCGCAAGATATGGTGGGCGTTGAGGTCGGCGGCGCGGTCAAAAACGTACTCGCGATTGCTGCCGGGATCAGCGATGGCCTGGGTTTCGGTGCCAATGCCCGTGCCGCGTTAATTACGCGTGGATTGAGTGAAGTGATGCGGCTGGGCGTGGCGCTCGGTGGCCAGCGCGAGACCTTAATGGGGTTGGCTGGTTTGGGTGATCTGGTGCTGACTTGCACCGATGATCAGTCGCGCAATCGACGTTTTGGTTTGGCGCTGGGGCGTGGCGAAGATCTGGCAGCGGCGCGGCGCAGTATCGCGCAAGTCATCGAAGGCGCCTCGGCAGCGCAGGAGGCACGGCGTTTGGCGCAGACGCTGGGGATTGACATGCCGATCACCGAACAGGTGTATCAAGTGCTTTATCATGGCCGTTCGCCACGCGAGGCAGTGGGGCTATTATTGCAGCGAGATCTGAAATCCGAACAAAAATAGGGTGCACTTGATTTGCCTTCACTTTTAAACAGTTGCTGTAACCCTTACACTCCTCAATCATGAAAGCAATGATTCTAGCCGCAGGCCGTGGCGAGCGTATGCGGCCGTTGACCGATCACACGCCCAAGCCATTGTTGGAAGTGGGTGGTCGGCGTTTGATCGAGTATCACATCCTGAGGCTCGCTGCGATCGGGGTGCGTGAGTTGGTGATCAATCTTGCGCACCTGGGTGCGCAGATCGAACAGACGCTGGGCAATGGCGCGCGTTATGGTGTGAAAATTCAATATTCCGCTGAAACAGAGGCGCTGGAAACGGGGGGTGGTATTTTCAAGGCCTTGCCGTTGCTGGGCGATGCACCGTTCATCATCGTGAATGGTGATGTCTGGACCGATTTTCCTTTTGAGCATTTGTTACAGGCGCCGCGTTCATTGGCGCATCTGGTGCTGGTCGATAATCCACTGCAGCATCCCAAGGGCGATTTTGTGTTGCAGCAACAACGCGTGATGGCCGACGGTGAAGCCAAGCTCACCTATAGCGGTATCGCAGTCTTTGATCCAAAATTGTTTGCCGGTTGCCAGGCTGGACGTTTTCCATTAGCCCCTTTGTTGCGGGCGGCGATGGCTCGCGGCGATGTCAGTGGCGAACATTATCGCGGCGAGTGGTGGGATGTGGGGACGCCGGAGCGGTTGCAAGCATTGGATCGAAAATTGCGCGGCAAGGAAAGTTAATCATCAAGGCACGATGATCGCCTTGGAAATTTATCGATGAAACGTTGATGATATAGGAGCGGGGTTGCGCCGACATTTTTTGCGTTCATTCGTGTTTATTTGCGGATGGAATCCTAATTCAGAGCGCCTACTTTGCCCGGATTGCAGTGACTATCTGTTCCGCCACTCCGCCATTTCTGTCAGTGAGCCTGATCTTCACCGGTAGATATTGGTGATCTTTTGCCAGCCAGGCTTCCGCGCCATCTTCATTGGGTTGGCGAACCTTGCTCAGGTGTAATGTTTGTAATTTCCCCAGTCCAGTCTCCAGCGTTTCTTCGCCGATGACCTGATAGGCGTAAGTATCGACCTTTCTGCCATTGGTCATTGAAAATTGCACCGTCCCGGTGAATGGGGCTTGCAGCACGAATTGATAAATAAAAGAAAGCTGATCCTGAGTCTGTGGCGGTAGCGCGACAGTGGTCATTTCCGACGCCCGGCCATAGGTGAGGGTCTGATGTTGGCGGTCAAACAGGGAGCTAAATATATTGTCTGCCATTGGGCCGCGCTGATCGGAAAAGACGTCGGGCTCCAGGCCGCTGCCCGTGACCTTGCCCTGGCTGGTTTGCACCAGTTGTCCCGATCTGATCATGGCAAAAATGCCCGTGGCTTCGATGACGTTGCGAATGAGATAAGTATCATTCGTGATTTGCCAGGTGTGTGTGGCTCTGCCGACTTTCAACCCGTTTGTGCCTTTGTACAAGGCGAATTCAATTTCAACATTGACCGATGATGGGTGTGGTATCGGTTTTGTTTCTTGCGCGGGTGTTGGTGTCGTCCCGGCGCTGGGGGCTGGCTTGGGCTCTTCCTTGGCCACTGCGGGGATGCCAGAGGCTTCGCCGGCAGCGATCGATGTCGCGCTAGGAGAAGACGGCGGAGGTTCAGCAACAGGCGAGATATTCTCCGCGCCAGCTGTGTTCATGGCGGGTTGATGAGTGGCTACTGGTGGAGGCGGCGCCCCCTTTTTTTGCTTCGCTGGGTTCACTGGTTTTGCGGAGGTCGACGGCATGACGGGTTGCAGTTTGGGCAGTGCCACCAGGCTTGCCTTGATGATTTTGGGCTCATCAAAAGACAGGGCGGTGAAATGGAGCTGGGGGGCGATCAAAAAGAAATGCGCCGCCAGCGACAAAACGAACGCCCAGGGCGAGAGCTTGGTTGGGTGGAGATCGGTCATGCTCATACGTTAATCGATATGATCTTTGGTTTGGTATCGAGATGGCCGCAACATTACTTGAGCCTGTCGGTAGAAACAAAAAAAAGCGCGCCAGAGGCGCGCTGAGGTTGGCAGTGAGTTTATAGTTGTCGGCAGCAATTGTCAGCGTTGCTGAGTGAGCATCGAATAAATCCGGTCCTTCAGAAGTACTCGACGTTTCTTTAATCCCTCCACGTAATTGTCTGCAGCTGGTAGGCTCGCTCGTTCCAGGCCATAAATGCGCTTGTCGGTTTGGTCATACTCCGACATCAGGCGCGCAAATTGCGGGTCATTGGTTTTCATTTGGCTGATCGTTGAGGTGTGATCAGGAAATTCTGTAACTAAAGGGTGACGTACTCCGTACATAAGTGTCCTCCAGCTTGTGATTGAGGATAGCGACGTTCGTAACGTTTAAGGCCCGGATAAGGCCGGCCTGCTGCCACTACCGAGGCCGGGTTTTCTTAGGGGCGAGTTTCAGGTTGTCATGATTGGCTGACCCAAGTCAAGCCTGTAGCAGGTGGGGTGTAAGGATATATCCTGTTGATTTTAATTGGGAATTATTTTTAGACCAGGTCAATGATTGGGGATGAAGTGGTTGTAATTCCAGTCATTTTTCCGCTGCTCATTGCTGGTCGGCGATGAGTTTTCGCGCCGGTCCTCCTGGATCTTGAGCTGGTTTTCGCGGGCAAAATTGAGAATAAACTCATAACCAGAGGGGTCTTGCTGGCCCAGGCTTTTGGCGACGATCAGGCAGACATCATCTCCGATCATGCAGGGATATATCTTACTGGAATAGCGTAGTTTCTGGTCGCGGCCAAATTCGGCCCACAATGAGGACAGGCGCTCGGCCCAGTCGCTGGGGCGGAACTTGCTGTTGTTGTCCTGAACGCCGGTGATAATCAGATTCGTGCTGTCACTGCTGAACTGCATAATGTTTTTTTCCCTGGATGGTTGTGCTGTGAAATCAAGTTGCACATACATCGGATGGTGAAATGATTTCTGAAGGGCGGGGGGAAAGAAATTTTTTCACCACAGAGGTACAGACGAGCGCATGGATGCGAAGGGCAACGCATGGCCGCTTCGGGCATCCATGCCCTCTCGCGGCATTTGTACATCCATGTACTTCAGAGCGGTTACCGAGGACACAGAGATTTTAGAATTTAATGGCAGTCACAGCCTTGATGCGCGCCTGGCGGATGGCTTCGGCGATGGCGGGGCCGATGAGTCCTTGCGTGGTGATGGCGGTGGTGTCTACTGCCTGTGCGGCGGCGAGTGCACGTCGCAACAAATCGGCTTGGGGATACGGCGTGTCTTCGCGGCCGCCACGACCACGACTGTCGGCCTCGCAGGCGCGCAGGAATTGTTCAAACCGTTCCGGGCGGCGGAAGGCGTCGGTCTTTTGTAATAAATCGACGGTGGTATCGGCGCGCAATTCAGCGGCGCGGTGACTATGCAGATGATATTGGCCGACGATCAAGGCCAGGTCGCGATAATCGTTAGGCACGCGCAGCCGTTGGCAGAGCTGGCGAATCAAGGGCAAGCCGCGCGTTTCGTGGGCGATGTGTTGCGGTAATTCTGTCTTGGGCGTGGTGGCCTTGCCGAGATCGTGCAGCAAGGCGGCGCAGACAATGATCGGGTCGCGCCACAGGCGCGCCGCCTGATCGATGACCATCAAGGTGTGGATGCCGGTATCGATCTCCGGATGGTGATGCGCGGTTTGCGGTACGCCGAACAGGGCGTCAATTTCCGGCATCAGTTTTTTCAAAGCGCCGCACTCATGCAGCGTGGTGATGAAGGCCGAGGGTTGCGCCTCGCCCAGTGCGCGTTGGCATTCGGCCCACACCCGTTCTGGTACCAGGGCATCGACCTCGCCGTTGGCGACCATCGTTTGCATCAAGGTGATGGTTTCATCGGCGATGGAGAATCCTAGTGGTGCAAAGCGGGCGGCAAATCTGGCTAAGCGCAGGATGCGCACCGGGTCTTCGACAAAAGCCGGTGATACATGACGCAAAATCTTTTGCGCTAAATCGCGCTGGCCGTGGTAAGGATCGATCAGGTTGCCATTTTCATCCAGCGCCATGGCGTTGATAGTGAGATCACGGCGTAGCAGATCGTCTTCCAGCGTGACTGATGGGTCGGCATGAAAGGCAAAGCCGGTGTAGCCGGGCGCGGTCTTGCGCTCGGTACGGGCGAGGGCATATTCCTCGTGTGTTTGTGGATGAAGAAACACCGGGAAGTCCTTGCCGACGGGCTGATAGCCTTGCGTCAGCATCATCTCCGGCGTGGCGCCGACGACGACCCAGTCGCGATCCTGTACCGGCAAGCCGAGGAGTTGATCTCTGACGGCGCCGCCGACCTGATATATCTTCACGATTGTGGTGAATTACTCAGCATCACGCGCCGCCTGACGGCGCATGTAATCATAACGGCCGCGCAGATCACGGCCCGCGATGTAGAGCGGCACAATGCTGTCGACGGTGGCGGGCTGAATGCCAAACTGCGGCGGAAACGGCTGGCCGCAGACAGCAGGTGTTTGCAGGCTCAGATAATTGTCGTAAGTGAACAGCTTGCCGGGCAACCTTCCCAGTACGCGGCCTTGCAGCGCCGACAGACCATCGCCCAACGGCAGCAGACGACGCTTGCTCTTGATCAAGCGGGCGGTATAGGTCACCAGATCTTGCAGGGTAAACACTTCCGGGCCACAGAGTTCATAACGCTGGCCGAAGGTGGTTTTGTCATTCAACGATTTTACAATTGCAGTGACTACATCGCCGACGAACACCGGCGCCATCCGGCTATCGGGGCAGGCGATCGGCATCACTGGCAGCGTGCGGAGCAGCGTCGCAAAGCGATTGAAGAAATGATCGTCCTGCCCAAAGATGATTGACGGCCGGAAACTGGTGACCTGCATGTCAGTGGCGGCGTGAACCAGGTCTTCGCCCTTGCCCTTGCTGCGCAGGTAGGCGCTGCTACCTTGGGTTGTGTTGGCATTGAGCGCGCTCATGTGGATCAGGCGCGAGATGCCATTCGCATGGCAGGCGCGGAGGATTTTTTTCGGCAGCTCGACGTGTACCTGCTCGAAATCGCCGCGCCGGTGTTCATTGAGAATCGCCACCAGATTGATCACTGCGCCACAGTCTTTGAGCAGGCGGGTCAGGGTCGGTTCGTCGTGAATATTGGCATCGACCACGGTCACGCCCGGCAATACCAACAGCGATCGATGGCGCTCGCGGTGACGGGTCGGGACCAATACCGAATATCCGGCCTGGGTCAGGGCGGCGCTGAGGTGGTGGCCGACAAAACCGGTACCCCCCAGAAGGCAAATCGTTTTGCTGCGCATGCGAAAGACGAATCCTATGCTGGAATCGGAAAAGTGCCGCAAATTGTCCCTTTATCCCACAGTGGGGTCAAGTTGGCACGTTATACTGGGGTTATCTTTATGGTGCTTGGAATTTAGGTTCTCATCCCCTCATTATCATCATAAGGAGGGGAGAAAATTATGGATCTCTGACTGTAGCAGATGACGGATCCTTTTTTCCCTTTACCTGAATTTATCTGGAGGGTTTGAAATGACCTTTAAATCACGAAATCCCGCTACCGGCGAGATGCTGGGGGGTTATTCGGCCTGGGAGACGCCGGCCGTGGACGCGGCAATCACCCAAGCGACAAAGGCAGCGCCCGGCTGGGCGGCGACTCCCATCGCGCAACGGGTAGAGTGCCTGCTGCGGGCGGCAGCGGTGTTACGCCGGCGTCGCGATGAGCTGGCGCGGCTGATCACGCTGGAGATGGGCAAGCTTTTTCACGAGGCCCAAGCCGAGGTCGAAAAGTGCGCGGCGGGGTGTGACTATTACGCCGAGCATGGCCCGAGTTTTATCGCCGATGAAGTGATCGCCACTGATGCCGGCAAGAGTTTTGTTGCCTATCAACCGCTCGGCACGGTGCTCGCAATCATGCCCTGGAATTTTCCACTGTGGCAGGTATTCCGTTTCGCCGCTCCCGCATTGGTGGCGGGTAATTGCGGTCTGCTCAAGCATGCCTCCAACGTGCCGCAATGCGCGCTGGCGATTGAAGATGTGTGGCGCGAAGCGGGATTGCCCCCCGGTGTGTTTCGCACCTTGATGATCTCCTCCGCGCAAGTGGAATCGGTGATTGCCGATCCGCGCGTGCATGCCGTGACGATTACTGGCAGTGAACCCGCCGGGCGCAAAGTCGCCGCCACAGCAGGCGCGCATTTGAAAAAATCGGTGTTGGAGCTGGGCGGTTCCGATGCCTTTATCGTGCTTGACGATGCCGATCTGGAACAAGCGGTGAAAGTCGCCGTCCAATCGCGGTTTTTAAACGCTGGCCAGAGTTGCATTGCCGCCAAGCGGTTTATCGTCGTGCCCGCTATCGCCGATGAATTTGTCGCGCGTTTTAAACAAGCCGTAGAAGCGCTTAAGCCGGGTGATCCGTTCGATCCGGCAACCACGCTGGCGCCCTTGGCACGCGCCGATCTGGTCGATGAACTGCATCGCCAGGTACAAACCTCTATCAATCAAGGTGCGGTCGCCGTCACCGGCTGCGCGCCCGTGCCTCGCGCCGGTGCCTTTTATCAGGCGTCGATCCTCGATCATGTAAAGCCAGGGATGCTCGCCTACAGCGATGAACTGTTTGGTCCGGTGGCAATTGTGATTCGGGCGCAGGATGAAAGCGATGCGATTCGCATTGCCAACGACTCACCCTTCGGCCTCGGTGGCAGCGTCTGGACGCGCGACAGCGCCCGCGGTGAACGTGTTGCACGACTATTGCAATCCGGTGCCGCGTTTGTCAATGGCCTGGTGAAAAGCGATCCACGGCTGCCGTTCGGCGGCGTGAAAAATTCCGGCTACGGCCGAGAATTGTGTCATCACGGGTTGCGGGAGTTTGTGAATGTGAAGACGGTGTGGGTGAGGTGATGTTCAAAAGCGTTATTAACCGCGAAGGACGCAAAGGGCGCCAAGAAAGGCAATATGAAGAAAATAGTAGGGTGGGCATATTTTTTGTGCCTGCGCGGACAATTATCGGCAGCGAATGAATATGAAAAATTGTAAATCTTTGTGGTTGAGTGTGCCGCGTGGGCAACCCAAGAAAACGGGTTGCCCACCCTGCGGGTCTAAAGTTGGTGTTGTGGGATTGTTAAGGGCCTCAATTATTTTTGCGTCCTTGTGTCCAATATTTGTACTGGCGGAACCTCATTATTTATCGCTAACCAAACAAGATACTAAGGCGCAATTTCAAGAAATTAATATTAATAATGAAACGGCATCTTACGTAGTCGATATTGGCAAAAATACACGTATTGATACTGTTCTTGAAATTACCCCGAAAGGAAATGGAACTATTGGTATCGCTAACCTTGTGCTTCATGTATGGGATACGCATGATAATGGACTTGTTTATAAGGGTAAGTGTCTTGATGTCGATGGTGTAGATGTTAATGGGGATGGGTGGCATGACATTATTGTGTCTGGTACAGCGATTCACACCGGGGAGAAGGAGTGGGATAATAAAGAATACGAAAGTATCGTGTTTATTTATTTGTATGATGGCAAACAGGGTCAGTTTAAAGAGATTTATAAGAAAAGTTCTTTTGAGATCAATCTTGGCAAAACAAATTGAGCCCATATCTATGGGCTCCTCCCCCGTTTTGTCAGCAAGCGTAGCCCATAATTTGCAGGACCGTAGTACCGTAGATACTCTGTTCGAGGTCAAGCATTTTTTCTGTAATTTTTGCACTTTCCGGCTCATGCTGGAATCGCGTAAAAGCGGGTGTTATCGAAGGGCTTGTTGTCCTTCAACAT
>JACQEP010000001.1 GCA_016200485.1 Gammaproteobacteria bacterium | reverse complement strand
TGCGACCGCCAAGGCTTGATTGGACGCGAGATGTTTGCCATCGATGGCGTCAAACTTCCCGCCAATGCCAGCAAAGCGAAATCGGGCACCCGCGCCGATTATCAGCGCCAGCTCGACCGTATGGAACTGGCTACCACGCAGTCTGTAGGTCGGGTTAGGTGCGGTGTTTGCACCGTAACTCGACGTTTCACCGTCAGCGTCGGGTTACGCTACGCTAACCCGACCTACAAGCCGAACTATGTGTGAATGATCATAGCCGAGGTCATTGAATATGAAAATTGACATTGATAGGTTGACTGAGAAAGAGCTGATCGACCTGAATCATAGAGTTGTGGAAAGGTTGAAGTTCTTGGAGTCGATGCGGGCGCACTCTGAAATGCTGGAGTTTAGTGTCGGCGAGAAAGTATGTTTTCGCCCTCCTGGCCGTGACGAGGTGGTTGGGGTATTGGTCAAATACAATAAAAAAACGGTTACGGTGTTGACGGAGGATGGTCAGCGATGGAATGTATCGCCTCATTTGCTTGAGAAGTTGAAGGAATCAAAGCAATCGGTCAAGAGATCGGGCAATGTCATTGAAATCGATCCCAAGAGGTAAGCCGCGTTTTGATCGCGGTGCTGGCTGGCGGAGGGCTGTGCGATGGCCATAAATTTCGAAGATATTCTGGAAGCATTTGAGTTTGTGAGTTTTGCCCAAGTGGGCGAGTGCCAAGCGTTTCTGGATAAGGAAACGGGAAAGATATATTGGCATTCCGATTTCGGTGGTGACTTCGAGGAATTGCCTGAAGATATTGCTGACAAAAAATATATTGAACTACCTCATAAGAACGAATTGGATATTGGAAAGCGGCTGATTTTTGATTTTGCCTATCAGTATCTACCCGATGACGCTGGCGAGATTGAATCAATCTTTCGAATGAAGGGGGCGTATTCAAAGTTCAAGGCGCTGCTCGAAAGACGGGATTTTTTAGATAAATGGCATGAGTTTGAGTCGCAAGCGGGGGAAAAAGCGTTGAGGAAGTGGTGTGAAGAAAACTCGATCGAGGTTTGTGGTTAAAGGGAGTTTGTTTGAGAGATTGCAGGGTGCAATGCCCAAAGCATTCGCTACGCTCACGGGGCAGGCCCTAACCGAAGGGCATTGCACCGGATGTAAATCCCAATATTACTGAAGGCTCTGCGCCTGCATCTGTCTGTCACCACCACATTCGGCGCAATAGGGATTGCGCCGTACAATTGCTGTGAAATGGGTGTATGGATGCTGGCATACAAAACAAAAAGCAAATAGCCTGAGTAGAACGAAGCGAAACCCGGGTTTCGCAAAATCCGCTCAACCCAGGCTACATTTTTTCCCCTCTCCCACAAGTGGGAGGGGGAGTCAGGTTTGAAAAGTTACTTAGAGCGCTTCTGACGCAAAGTCCGCGAGGCGTGAACGTTCACCGCTGATGAGGGTGATGTGTCCGCTGTTGGTCCATTGTTTGAAGCGATCGACGACGTAGGTTAAACCGGATGTGGTTTCGGTGAGGTACGGTGTGTCGATCTGGGCGACGTTGCCGAGGCATACCACTTTGGTGCCGGGGCCGGCGCGGGTGATGAGTGCTTTCATTTGTTTTGAAGTCAGGTTTTGCGCTTCGTCGATGATGACGAATTTCTTGAGGAAGGTGCGGCCGCGCATGAAATTTAATGAATGAATCTTGATGCGGTTGCGCAGCAGGTCATTCGTTGCGGCACGTCCCCAGGCGCCGCCATCGCCGCTGGAGAGTACTTCCATGTTGTCCATTAATGCGCCCATCCATGGCACCATTTTTTCTTCTTCAGTGCCGGGGAGGAAACCGATGTCTTCACCCATCGGTACGGTGGCGCGGGTGACGATGATTTCGTGATAACGCTGTTCGTCCAATACTTGTGCCAGACCGGCGGCGAGCGTTAACAATGTTTTGCCGGTGCCGGCATTGCCGAGCAGGCTGACGAAATCGACATTCGGGTCCATCAGCAGATTGAGGGCGTAGTTTTGCTCGAGGTTGCGGGCGTTGATACCCCACACGGTGTGATGCGAGCGGCGATAGTTGGTGCAGATGCGGAGGATGGCGCTGCCGGGATTGGTTTCCTGGACGACGGCTTCGAAGCTGGGATCCTTCGGATCGAAGATCAACTGATTGGGATACCAGTCACGCAGGTCGTCGCCGGTGATTTTGTAAAAGGTTTTGCCTTCTTCTTTCCAGGACGCGAGTTGTTTGGCGTGTGAGTCCCAGAAGCCTTCGGTGAGGGCGGTTTTGCCGGTATAAAGCAGGCTGAGGTCATCGAGTACCTGGTCGTCTTGATAATCCTCCGCCATGATGCCCAGTGCGGCGGCCTTGATGCGCAGATTGATGTCTTTGGATACGATGATGACTTGCACGCCATGTTTCTGCGTTTGCAGGGCCAGGGCGGTGCCAAGGATGTTGTTGTCGGGCATGTTGCCGGGCAGGCTCGGCGGCAATTCGTACGACAGATGCCGGGTCTGGAAAAAGACGCGGCCGCTGACGAAGGAGCTGTTGGCGGGTTCGGGGAGCTTGAGGCCTTTTTCTATGTCGCGCTTGTCGGCTTCGGCAATTAATTCTTCCATGACGCGGCTGGCCTGGCGGGCGTTGCGGGCGACTTCAGAGTGGCCACGTTTGTTCTTGTCCAGCTCTTCCAGCACGATCATGGGAAGAAAGACGTCGTGTTCCTGGAATCGGTAGAGACAAGTGGGGTCGTGCATTAGCACATTGGTATCAAGGACGAATAACCGCTTGGAACTCTTGTCTCGTCTTGGCATGTAATTTTACCCTTTGAAGGTCCCTTATAATTAGTTACGGCTCGTTAGCGGCAAAGTTTAGGGAAGTTCTTTCACTGCCGACAATACTTCTTCGACATGAGCTTCGACTTTGACCTTGCGCCACTCGCGGCGGAGTACGCCTTTGGTGTCGATCAGGAAGGTTGAACGTTCGATGCCGAGCGATTCTTTACCGTACATGTTTTTCATTTTTATCACATCGAACAATTTGCAGAGTGCTTCGTCTTCGTCAGAGATGAGTTCGAAAGGGAATTCCTGTTTGCATTTGAAGTTCTCATGTGATTTGAGGTCGTCACGCGAGATACCAAAAATTTCGGTATTGAGCTTGGTGAACTTGCTGTAATTGTCCCGGAAGTCCTGGCCTTCGAGGGTGCAACCGGGGGTGCTGTCTTTTGGGTAGAAATACAGCACGACATTTTTGCCTTTGAGTTGCGACAGCGTGATGGTCTTGCCGCTGGTGGCGGCGACGGTGAACTCTGGGATGGCTTTATCTAGACTTACTGTGCTCATGTACGACTCCTTGTCAACCAGAGAAATGTTTAATTAGGTGCTGAAAACTCCCTCTCCTTGAGGGAGAAGGAACAATAAACTATTTTTTAGCAGGCGGTTAACTCCTTACCGGTTCGATCATGCCGTCCATATTCATTTCATCGCAGAAATCGAGAAATTGTTCACGCAAGGCGGCGATGGAGATATCGGCCGGGATGTTGATGGTCATGCTCATCGAGAACATGGGAGTGCCGGTGTGGGCGGCGTTGTAAGAAGCGGTATTCAGGTTTTCGATGTTGATCGCGCGACTGGAGAAAAATTCTGCGACGCGATGGACGATGCCCGGATGGTCGATCGACAGCGCCTCGACCAGGTAGCTGAGCATGTTCGGCTGCGGCCGCCGGGGTTCGGTGCGTTTGAATGAGAGGTTGAGCTGCAGGCTGTCGCCCAGTCGCGGCAATGTGTTCTCAACCTTGGCGACGGCATTCCAGCTGCCTGAGAGCAGGAGGATGATGGCGAATTCGCCGCCGAGGATGGTCATGCGGCTATCCTCAATGTTACAGCCGCAGTCGAAAATATGTCGGGTCAATGTGTTGACGATGCCGGGTCGGTCATTGCCGACGGCAGTCAGGACTAAATAATTAAGCATGGTGGAAATAAGGCTACCCTTCTTGGTGGACTATTTTCTAACATAATACGTCAGAATTGCGGCGGGTGGCCAGCGGCCACCCGCAGTGTTGTTTTACCGCTCCATGTTGTTTGCAGGTTTGTCATTGCCACTCCGCCGGCGGTCGCATCCCCGCTAGTGCGGGGCCCCTGCTCTTCGCCTCGGAGTGGCCATCCCCACCGTCGTGGGGCCCCTCTTCCGCCCCCGGGGGCGGCGCTTGTCATTGGCACAGGTGCCAAGTACCATGGTCGTTTTTTAAGGCAGTGGAGAAGAGTCTATGTTTCGCGGCAGCATGGTTGCGCTGGTGACGCCAATGCAGGATGACGGCGCCCTCGATTACGAGGCCCTGGAGCGCTTGGTGGAATTCCATGTTGAGAGCGGCACCGATGCCATCGTCTCGGTCGGCACCACCGGCGAGTCGCCCACGCTGGACGAAAAAGAACACTGCGAGGTGATTCGCAAGACTGTACTGTTTGCCCGTGGCCGGGTGCCGGTGATCGCCGGCACCGGTTCCAATTGCACGCGCGAAGCAGTTGATTTGACCCGCAGCGCAATGAAGAGCGGGGCCGATGCCTGCCTGCTGGTGACCCCGTATTACAACAAGCCGACGCAGGAAGGTTTGTATCAGCATTTCAAGAAGATCGCCGAAGATGTGGCGATTCCGCAGATTCTTTATAACGTACCGGGTCGTACCGTCTGCGATCTGTTGCCGGAGACGGTGGCGCGGTTGGCGAAGATTTCCAACATTATTGGGATCAAGGAGGCGACCGGCAATCTGGATCGCGCCCGCGATATCCTTGAGCGGTGTGGTGATTCGTTGGATCTTTATAGCGGTGACGATGCCACAACCCGTGAATTCATTCTTCTGGGCGGCAAGGGGACGATCTCGGTGACGGCCAATGTTGTGCCACGCGCCATGCACGAGATGTGTGCGGCGGCGCTGGCGGGCAATCGGGCCAAGGCCGAGGCGCTGGATGCGCCACTGCAGGCGCTGCATCGAGACCTGTTCCTGGAAGCCAATCCGATCCCGGTCAAGTGGGTGCTGAGCGAGATGGGGCTGATCAAGCGGGGTATTCGCCTGCCGTTGACGGTATTGTCAGAAAAGCATCATGAGATCCTACGCCAGGCGATGCGCCAGGCAGGGATACTCTGATGCGCCTGAGTCGTAAGGCGATGGTCGTCGCGCTGGCTGTGGTGCTGGCAGGTTGCAGCAGCGTCGAGGAGAAGCGTCAGGCCTACAAGGGAGCGCAGGCCGAGGCGCCGCTGGAAGTGCCGCCACGCTTGACCCTGCCGCCGCAGCAGGATGCGCTCAAGATTCCGGAGAAGGCGCCAGCGCCAGCCGAGGCTGTTGCAGCGAAGGTCGCCGATGCCAAGGCCGTAGACCTCAGCGGGGTAACGCTCCAGCGCGATGGTGCCGTGCTCTGGTTGCAGGTCAAGGACGAGCCGAAGGTGGTTTGGGCGCGGGTGCAGCGTTATTTCGCTGATTATGGCCCGGCGGTGAAGGAAACCCAGCCCAATTTGATGATTCTGGATACGGATTGGCATGAGCCGGGGGCGGAGCAGCCGTCAGCCAACGTCTTCAAGAAAGTCTTCAGCAACTTGTTCGCCAAGGCAGTCCAGGTCAAATACCGGGTACGGCTGGAGCCGGGCACCGAACCGGGGACGACCGCCCTGTTTCTGGGGCAACAGCGGATGCAGCAGGTCGCCGTCGAAGAAACCGTGCGCTGGATGCCGGCAGAAACCGATCGCGAACTGGAAGCGGAAACACTCAAACGCTTGATGGTGTTTTTAGGTGCGGACGAAGCGACCGCGCAGGAACAATTGTTCAAGGTGACGGATGCCCACTATGAAATCGTTCATCAGCAGGGGCGTACCGTGATGCTGATTCGCGCGCCGAAGGAGTGGGCGTATCGCCGCGTCGGTCAGGCCCTGGATCGGGCCGCGATCAATGTCACCGAATCGCAACCCGCCGCCAGCCGTTATCGCGTGAATTATCCGGTGGTTGTGGGTACGCGTGAAGAAGGTACTTTCCTCACCACGACCAAGAACGTGACTCAGGATCGGGAGTTGGTGCTGAGCCTGGAAGAGGGCAAGCTGGTTGTGCTTATGTCGGATGGGCAGCCGGTGGAAGATTCAGTCGCTGCGCAAGTGTTGAATCGGTTGCTGGAGTTCATTAAATAACCGTGCGTTTTGCCTCGCTCGGCAGCGGTAGCCGTGGCAACGGTACCCTGATAGAAACCGGGCGGACGACCGTGCTGCTGGATTGCGGGTTTTCACTGACCGAGACCCGGCGCCGCCTGGCACGCCTGGGGCGGACGCCGGAGGAACTCAGCGCCATTGTCGTCACCCACGAGCACGGCGACCATATCGGCGGTGTCGAGCGCCTGGCCCGTCATTACAAACTTCCGGTTTACGCTACCCCTGGCACCGCCCGGCACGCTAAAATAACCCACTTGCCGTACTTGCATTTGTTCAATAGCCACGAGGCTTTTTCTATCGGTGATATTCAGGTGCAACCCTTCCCGGTACCGCACGATGCCTGGGAGCCCGCGCAATTTGTGTTCAGCGACGGGCAGCGCCGGTTTGGGGTGTTGACGGATGTGGGGTGCTGGACACCGCATATTGAAACGCAATTGAGCGGCTGCGATGCATTGTTGCTGGAATGTAATCACGATTTGGATATGTTGATTGGCGGGCGTTATCCGTATTCGCTCAAACAACGCGTCGGCGGTCGTCACGGCCACTTGAGTAATGCACAAGCGGCAGAACTGCTGAGCCGGTTGGAACATGGCCGCCTGCAACATCTAGTAGCCGCGCATTTGAGCGAGGAAAACAACTCGCCGCGTCTGGCGCAGCAAGCACTGGCGCAAGTAGTGGGTTGTGAGTCCGAGTGGATTGAAGTAGCAATGCAGGATGAAGGATTGGATTGGCGGAGTATTGCTTGAATTCAAGTTCCCTCTCCTTGTTAAGTTAAGAAAGAAATCTTAAGTCCCCTCTCCCACTCGTGGGAGAGGGGAGTAGCAGGCCGTGAGTGCTGAGATCAAAAGTGAAGGATTTGTCTATGCAAAAAGGTAAAGAACTGTATCGGGGCAAAGCGAAATCGGTGTATACCACCGATCATCCCGATTTGATGATCATGCACTTCCGCGATGACACCAGCGCCTTCGATGGCGAGAAAAAAGAACAGCTCGCGCGCAAAGGCATGGTTAATAACTGCTTCAATGCCTTCATCATGACCAAATTGCGCGAAGCCGGTGTGCCAACGCATTTTGAAAAATTGTTGTCGGATACCGATTCGCTGGTGAAAACTTTGCAGATGGTGCCGGTCGAGTGCGTAGTGCGTAACTATGCTGCCGGTAGCTTGGTGCGGCGTTTGGGTGTGACCGAAGGCCAGGAACTCAATCCGCCGACCTTCGAACTCTTCCTCAAGAACGATGCGCTGCATGATCCAATGATTAATGAATCGCATGTATTGTCTTTTGGCTGGGCAACTGAGGCGGAGCTGGCGCGCATGAAATCACTGACATTAAAGGTGAATGATGTGCTGAAAAAACTGTTCGCCGATGCCGGTATGTTGCTCGTCGATTTCAAGCTCGAATTCGGCCGCTTCCACGGCGAAATTATTTTGGGCGATGAATTCAGCCCCGATGGCTGCCGCCTGTGGGACGCGCAAACCCGGAAAAAACTCGACAAAGACCGCTTCCGCCAGGGCTTGGGTGGCGTGGTTGAGGCCTATGAAGAAGTCGCTGCGCGGTTGGGTGTGGAATTGCCTGCGTAGGGTAAATTGATGTCAAACAAGAGCCACCTTCGGGTGGCTTTTTCGTAAATGGTTCACGCGAGATTTTTAGTGTAGGTAGCATAGATGAAAGAATTCTGGGAAGCACGCTACTCCGAAGACGGTTTGGCCTATGGTCTAGAACCAAATGAATTTTTGGTTTCGCAATGCCAGCATTTGGAGCCAGGGATGAAGGTGCTGGTGGCGGGTGATGGCGAAGGCCGGAATGGCATGTGGTTGGCGCAGCAGGGATTGGACGTTACCACCGTTGATTATGCCCAGGCGGGTGTTAACAGGGCGCAGGCGTTGGCCGTGCAATTCAGAGTGCCCTTGCAGGCCCTGTGTCAGGATTTGACTGAATGGCAGTGGCCACAATCGGAGTTTGATGCTGTTGTTTCTATTTATCTGCATTTCCCCTCGGTAATCCGGCCACGGATGCATGCATCGATGTTGGCGGCATTGAAACCGGGCGGTGTATTAATTCTTGAAGCGTTCAACAAAAACCAACTGAATTATCGCAGTGGCGGTCCGCCCAATGTCGATGCCTTGTTTTCTGCCGAATTGTTGGCGCAGGATTTCAGCGGCGCAGAGATCGAACTGCTGGAAGAATGCGTTGTTGAACTGAACGAAGGTAAATATCACGTCGGGCCGGGCGCCGTGGTGAGATTGATTTTGCGTCGACCTTCGCAGAAATAGCTAAAAAACTGATCTTATCGCTAGACAAAGCCATTTCCGGGTAGTTTTTGCTTTCCACGATATACTCATGGAAATAACGGCCTGGCCGTTATACTGGGGGAAATGGGTTTTTATTCAACGTGGGGAAAAATCGCTATGTCAAACCTGGAATTTAATAATAGTCTTCGGGTCGGCAACCGTCTGATGGACCGCGAGCATGCGGTACTGATCGAATACATCAATTCGCTGCAACAGGCGTTGGATGAGGCCTCGGGGCGGCATTTGGTGGGGCAGGTGCTGGAGGGGTTGGTGGACTACACCAAGACCCACTTCTTCGTCGAAGAAGAAATGATGCGTGCGTATGGCTATCCTGATTATGCTAATCATAAGAAGGCGCACGATGCCTTCAAACATGAAATTCAAAAACAGGTTGAGCGATACCGGAAGGATGAAGGTAACGTGACCGAGGCCGTGATGTTGTTTTTAAAGGACTGGTTGGTTAGGCACATTATGAAGATCGATACGCAACTGGCGGCGTTTTTGAAGGACAAGACGTTGAGTTGAGCTTTGGGTGAAGCGGAAGATTAAAACGACAAGGCCGCTTGAGAGCGGCCTTGTCGTTTATGACTAAAGCAACTCGGTTAGAATCCGATACCGTCAGTCGTAGTGGTGCCGAAGACGGCTGGCCAACCGCTCGTGCCGCTTGTCGACCCTGCTGTCAAACCAAACTTGCTGATCAGGGCCAATGCATCGCTGATGTTGTCGAAGTTCTGATAACCAAATTCCTGTCCGACAGTAGCGTTCATATTTTGTCCCACGTAAACACCTTTGATGTCTGCGTTCGAAGAGGCAAAGGATTCATGCAGGTTTACAGCGGTAAGGTTGCCGCTGCTGATAGTGATGCCCTGGTTGTCGAGCAGGATTGCTATCTTGCTGGTGAAGTGATCGAAGTATAAGAATGATGCATCGCTGTTTAGTGGTGGTTGTATTCCAGGGATAGATTCTATGTAGCCAAAATTAAACTGTGGCACATACAGTGTTTGTTGGGTGGCTGTTAACTGGCCACGGGTGATTTTTAGAGAGTTGGTGCTTAGTTTGCTCAAGAAGCCTGCCATAGCGTTGGCGTCACATGCGTCAGCAGCGGGTTTGCTATAAAGGCCGGAGTAGATGATCAATCCCGTTTGATTGTTAATAACGAAGAACGCAAAGGGGTGGTCAAAGGCTAGTGCATTATTTGCGATCGCTGGCGTCGAGGGGCATGCTGCGCTGTGCGGCATTAGCAAGAATAGGTTGTTACCTTTTTCCAGGGGGAATTCACCCGCAACAAAATCAGAGGTCTCTTTGATGAGTGCGTTCTGGCTCAGATCAAAATAATTCATGGTGACGATGTTGGTGCCATGGAAGTCGCCTTGAGTTATCGATGCGGGATTGCTGAGCCAGTTGCTGTTGAGTCTGTTGGCGCTGGAAAAGGCCAATCTGGTTTTATCGGTGGTGTTGATGATGTTGGTCACATAGCCTGTGAGTTGAGATTGCCAGGTTTCAATCAGAAGGTTGGTGCCATAGGGGTCATTGGTAAAATCGACGGCGAAAACCTCGGAGCCAAAATTGCTGTTCAGTGCCTTGAGAGAAGATTCCGGAAATAAAAAATTCTCTTGTCCCCAGGTCGAGAACTTTGATAAGTAACCGCCGTCCTGAGCAGTGGAAGCGGTATTGAGTAGCGATGTCATGTTTAAATCAGGTAACAATTTGCCGATTTGTTCTTGATCGATATTGCCGGCAAGCAGTTTAATGGTCTGCGATTTTTGTGAGTCGTTGGCGTCTGTAGTCAGCATGGCTAACTGTTGTATGCGGCTGTGAACAGCGAAGGCAGTGCTGCCGCTTCCCGTCAGATTCTGCAAGAGGCGGATAGCAAATTCATTATTGAAACTAGCGATGTCCGCCATCTCGTCGGCAGTGGGGACGGGTGCCGGGTCGGCATCTGCGGTTGGTCCAGATGTCTGAAGCGACGCGACAAACGCCTTGGTCGTGACATAGGTTGTGGTCGCGGCAGGCGTTGTGGTTTGCGCAGGTTGATCTTGTTGCGAATTGTTTTCAGCGGTGGTCTCACCGCCACAACCTGACAGCAACAATACGGCCAACGGCAGCGCAACGGCGCCCAGAATCTTGTACATGGAATGTGCTCTCCCCAGAAAAGGCTTATATGCCTTGATTTATTATGGTTGTGGCGATGATACGGCCTGAAGGGGGCTCAGGCAAGCGGGGGAGTAATGGATGTCTTCCATTCGCCGCAAGCCTCTGAATCAAGTAAAATACCGCCTTTCCCCAGACGGATTCAGGATTCTCTAATGCTCCAGCTGCGCGGTACCCCGGCTCTCTCCCCCTTTCGGTTGCAAAAGCTCACCCAGACCTTGGTCGCCAAGGTGCCGAGTCTGAGCCATGTGTATGCCGAATTCATGCACTTTGCCGATCTGGATCAGCATCTTGAGGGAGCCGAGTTGGGGTTGTTGCAGCGGCTGCTGGAGTACGGGCCACGGCTGACGGTGGAGACCCCGGGCGGGCAGTTGTTGCTGGTGGTGCCGCGGCCGGGGACGATTTCGCCCTGGTCGAGCAAGGCGACGGACATCGCTCACAATTGCGGGCTGGACAAGATTCGGCGTCTGGAACGGGGAGTTGCCTATTATTTCACCACGCAGGATGACAGACCGCTGACGGGAGCTGAGCTGGCGGCGGTGATGCCACTGATTCATGACCGCATGACCGAAGTGGTGTTTGATAACATCGACGAGGCCGAGCGTCTGTTCCAACAGGCCGATCCGGTGCCATTGCGCAGCGTGGATGTGCTGGGTGGCGGCCGCGAGGCGCTGGTGCGTGCCAATCGTGACTGGGGTCTGGCGCTGGCCGAAGATGAGATCGATTATCTGGTCGAGAATTTCACAGCGCTTGGGCGCAATCCGAATGACATCGAATTAATGATGTTCGCGCAGGCCAATTCCGAGCATTGTCGCCACAAGATTTTCAATGCCGATTGGAAAATCGATGGCAAGCCACAGCCATTGTCGCTGTTCAAGATGATCAAAAATACCTACCAGCAGAACTCTGAAGCGGTGTTGTCGGCGTACAAAGATAATTCGGCGGTGATCGAGGGTTTCGAGTCGAAGCGTTTTTATCCCGATCCGGCAACAGGTGAATATCAATATCAACGCGAAGCGACGCATATCCTGATGAAGGTGGAGACGCATAATCATCCCACTGCAATCGCGCCGTTTCCAGGTGCAGCAACGGGTTCCGGCGGTGAGATCCGTGATGAGGGCGCGACGGGGCGTGGTTCCAAACCCAAGGCCGGCCTGTGCGGATTTTCGGTCTCGAATTTACGGATTCCGGGTGCTGAACAACCATGGGAAACGGATCACGGCAAGCCGGGGCGCATCGTTTCGGCGTTGCAGATTATGCTTGATGGTCCGATTGGCGCCGCGGCGTTCAATAACGAATTCGGCCGTCCCAATATTTGCGGCTATTTCCGTACCTTTGAAGAAAAAGTGCCGGGACCGACGGGTGACGAAGTGCGCGGATATCACAAGCCGATCATGTTGGCGGGTGGCGTCGGTAACATCAAAGCCGAACATGTTGCCAAGCATGATATTCAAGAGGGCGCGCAGTTAGTGGTGTTGGGTGGGCCGGCGATGCTGATTGGCCTCGGTGGTAGTGCCGCTTCAAGTATGGCCACCGGTGCCAGCGCGGAAGATCTGGACTTTGCCTCAGTGCAGCGTGGCAATCCCGAGATGCAGCGTCGTTGTCAGGAAGTCATCGATCAATGCTGGCAATTGGGTGACGACAATCCGATTGTATCGATTCATGACGTCGGCGCCGGTGGTTTGTCGAATGCGATGCCGGAATTGGTGAATGATGCAGGTCGTGGTGCGCGCTTTGAGTTGCGCACCATTCACAGTGATGAGCCGGGCATGTCGCCAATGGAAATCTGGTGTAACGAGGCGCAAGAGCGTTATGTGCTTGCCCTGCGGGCCGAGGATGTGCCGCGATTCGCAGCCATCTGTGAGCGCGAACGTGCGCCCTTCGCGGTGATCGGTGAGGCGACTACGGAACAGCAGTTGGTGCTGGGTGATGGTTACTTTGACAACACGCCAATCGATATTCCGATGGAGGTGTTGCTCGGCAAGCCGCCGAAAATGTTGCGCGATGTGCAGCATCGCACGTTCCATAAACCGGAATTTGAAACGCGCAAGATCGATATCAAGGATGCTGCGCAGCGTTTATTGCGCCTGCCGACAATCGCCAGCAAGAACTTTTTGATCACTATTGGTGACCGTAGCGTGACCGGCTTGGTCGCGCGCGATCAGATGGTGGGGCCATGGCAAGTGCCGGTGGCCGATGTGGCCGTGACGGCGACAGGTTACGAAACCTATACTGGCGAAGCGATGGCGATGGGTGAACGCACGCCGCTGGCGCTGGTGCATCATGCTGCTTCGGCGCGGATGGCGGTGGCTGAAGCATTGACCAATCTGGCCGCAGCACGTATTCCTGAGCTAAAACGCGTAGTGTTATCGGCAAACTGGATGGCACCCGCGGGTCATCCGGGAGAAGATGCCGGCTTGTATGAAGCAGTCAAAGCCGTGGGCATGGAATTGTGCCCGCAGCTCGGAATTACGATTCCCGTCGGCAAGGACTCTATGTCGATGAAGACGGTGTGGAGTGAGCATGGCGAGCAACGTAGTGTCACCGCGCCGCTGTCGTTGATCATCTCCGCCTTTGCGCCAGTAGTGGATATCCGCAAGACGCTGACGCCGCAGTTGCGGCTGGATCAGGGTGAATCGGAATTGATCTTGATTGATTTGGGTAAGGGGCAGCAGCGGCTTGGCGGTTCATGTTTGGCGCAGGTTTATAAACAGGTAGGCCATTATGCGCCGGATCTTGACGATCCGCAGGCATTGAAGTCTTTCTTTGACACGATTCAGGCGCTCAACGAGCGTGGCTTGTTGCTGGCCTATCATGATCGCTCCGATGGTGGATTATTTGTCGCTGTCTGCGAGATGGCGTTTGCTGCGCATGCAGGCATTGCCTTGAACGTGGATGCCCTGGGCACGGACCCGGCGGCGATTCTTTTCAATGAAGAGTTGGGTGCGGTCATTCAAGTGCGTGCTGCCGATGGCGCAGCAGTCATGAAGGCACTGCATGATGCCGGGTTGGGGCGTTATAGCCATGTGATTGGTCGTCCAAGTAATGATGACCGAATTGTGATTCGTCATGCAGGCAAGGAAATATTTGCTGACAGTCGCGTGAATTTGCAGCGCATCTGGAGCGAAACCAGTTTCCAGATGCAGGCGCTGCGTGATAATTCAGAATGCGCGCAGCAGGAATTTGATGCACTGTTGGATGTCAAAGATCCCGGTATCCAACCGGTACTGAGTTTCGATCCACAGGAAGATATCGCGGCACCGTTTATCCTTGGTGGTAAGCGGCCGCGGATCGCCGTGTTGCGCGAGCAAGGGGTTAACGGCCATGTTGAAATGGCAGCCGCCTTTGATCGCGCTGGTTTCAGCAGCGTCGATGTCCACATGAGCGACATTCTCAGCGGCCGCGTCAGTTTGCGCGAGTTTCAGGGCTTGGTGGCGTGTGGCGGCTTCTCCTATGGTGATGTGCTTGGCGCCGGTGAAGGTTGGGCGAAGTCGATCCTGTTCAATGTACGGGCGCGGGATGAGTTTCAGGGCTTCTTTACTCGCGTGGATACCTTTGGTCTGGGTGTGTGTAATGGCTGTCAGATGATGTCCAACCTGTACGAATTGATACCGGGTGCCGAGTTGTGGCCGCGTTTTGTGCGCAATACCTCGGAGCAGTTCGAGGCACGCGTTGCGACAGTCGAGATCAAGCCGACGGCCTCGATCTTCTTCCAGGGCATGGTGGGTTCACGGTTGCCGATTGCGATTGCCCACGGCGAGGGCCGCGCCGAGTTTCGTGGCGCCGAGGGTGCGCAGCAGCTATTGGCAGCGGAACTGGTCGGGATGCGTTACACCGACAATTATGGTCGGCCCACCGAGGCCTATCCGCTGAACCCGAATGGTTCGCCGCAGGGGATCGCCGGATTGTGTAATCGCGATGGCCGTTTCACTATCATGATGCCGCATCCGGAGCGGGTCTTCCGTACGGTGCAGCATTCGTGGCACCCGGCTGAGTGGGGAGAGGATGGCCCTTGGCTGCGGATGTTCCGCAATGCCAGAGTTTGGGTGGGGTAGTTGTAACAAATTGTTAAAGATTTAGTCTATTGCTTATGACTGTGTAAATTCGTGCCGATGCTTTAAGGTATGGATTGCATCACCCAAATCCTGATGTAAGGTATAAGCATGTTGATTAAAGCCCATAAGCCTTCTTTTTGCCATGAATCTGAAATTACGCCGCAAGCGTTATTTCTTTCGCGGCGTAAATTCATTGAGCTAAGCTTGGGGGCAGCCGCTATCGCGGTCTTGGGTAGCGGCCCCGGGGAAGCGCAAGCCGCTATTCGCATGGATGGCTATCTCAAGGGCAAGTTGCCTAAGGGGGAGGAACTCACCCCGTTCAAGGACGCCAGCACCTATAACAACTTCTATGAACTGAGTACTGACAAGTACGAGCCTGCCGAATTGGCGGGGTCGATGCGACCTGATCCCTGGCGCGTGACCATAGAAGGGGAGGTGGCAAAGCCGGGCACGTTGGCTTTGGAAGATTTGATTAAACCACATCGATTGGAAGAGCGCATTTATCGCCTCCGTTGCGTTGAGGGTTGGTCGATGGTGATCCCGTGGATCGGCGTTCCCCTGTCGGATGTGCTCAAGCGTTTTGAACCCAGCTCCCGCGCCAAATATGTTGAATTCACAACGCTGTTTGATCCGAAACAGTTTCCAGGTCAGCGGCGCGCCGTGCTTGAGTGGCCGTATGTCGAGGGGCTGCGTATAGATGAAGCTACGCATCCGCTGACATTGTTGGCCGTGGGGATGTATGGTCAGACGTTGCCGGGACAAAACGGTGCGCCGCTGCGGCTAGTGATTCCCTGGAAATACGGATTCAAAAATATCAAATCCATCGTCAAGATCCGGCTGCTCGAAAAACAGCCGACCTCCACCTGGATGAAGGCGGGGCCCAGTGAATATGGGTTTTTTGCCAACGTTAATCCCAAGGTCGATCATCCACGCTGGAGCCAAGCCCGAGAGCGACGGATCGGCGAATTTCTCAAGCGAGATACGCTGATGTTCAACGGTTACGCAGATGAGGTTGCGAGTCTGTATGCGGGCATGGACCTTAAAAAGAATTTCTAGTCAGAGCGCATGAAGTTAACCGAGAGACAGCTGTTTATTTTCAAGCTGATCTTGTTTGTGTTCTGTCTGATGCCCGCTATTTTTCTTGCCTGGGATGCCTATCATCACGCCTTGGGAGCCAATCCCATAGAAAAAATTACGCACCGTACCGGAGACTGGGCGCTGCGGTTTTTGCTGATTACACTGACGATTAGCCCGTTGCGAGGATGGTTTGAGTGGTTCTGGCTGGGCCGGTTTCGGCGGATGTTAGGGCTTTATACATTTTTTTACGCGATGCTGCATGCTCTAAGTTATATCGTTCTTGATCAATTTTTCGACTGGACAGAAATCTATAAAGATATAATTAAACGGCCGTATATTACGCTAGGGTTTTCTGCATTTCTGGTGCTGATACCGCTGGCGGCAACATCCTTTGATCGCGCTGTAAATTGGCTGGGGAAGCCTCGTTGGCAGCAATTGCATCAATTCGTTTACCTCGCGGCAACGCTGGGTGTGATTCATTATTTCTGGCTGGTAAAGGCGGATTTACGTCTGCCATTATTTTATGGCACATGGTTGTTGCTGCTATTGATTGCGCGTGCCGTTCGAGAGTGGCACGCGCGCATGGTGTGATCTGAACAAGCCTTATTTAATACAAACCGCCCGAATCTGTGGGAAGTCAGTATATCCTTGTAATACTTTCTCAATACCGTCTTGTTTCAGCGTGCGCAAACCATGTTTGATGGCAGTGCGCTGTATCTCAGTAATGAGGGTACGCTCAAGAATAAGGTGCTTGATTTCTGGGGTGGCAACCAACAGTTCGTGGAGACCGATGCGGCCGCGATAACCTGTTTCGTTGCACTCCGGGCAGCCTATGGGTTTGAAGAGTGAAATCTGACCGTCCTTGCCTTTATGCTTTTCGCGCCATTCCGCAATCTTCTTGTTGGCGGTGGCCTGAAGTTCTTCGGCACTGGCGGTAAAGCCCACCAGTTCGGCACAATACTCGCGAGCGAGGTGATTGAGTTCCTCGTCATGAGGTGTATACGGCTTCTTGCAACTGGGGCACAGTGTTCTCGCCAGTCGTTGTGACAAAATTCCAAGCAGGGCATCCGCAAAATTGAATGGGTCCATCCCCATATCAAGGAGGCGAATAATGCTTTCGGCGGCGGAGTTGGTATGCAGTGTTGATAATACGAGATGCCCTGTTAATGAGGCTTCAATACAGACCGACGCCGCCTCTGGATCGCGCATTTCACCGATCATGATAATGTCAGGGTCAGCGCGCAAGAATGAGCGCATTGCTGTGGCAAAGGTCAGACCTACCTTGGGGTTGATCTGCAGCTGGCGTAGCCCCGCTTGTGTGATTTCAACCGGATCCTCTGCGGTCCAGATTTTTGTTTGCTCATCATTGAGATGCCCAAGGATGGAATGAAGCGTGGTTGTTTTTCCGGATCCCGTGGGGCCGCAGACCAGGAATAGGCCATAAGGCTGAGAGATTGCCTCTAGTAGCCTGTCCCGGTTATAGGTTTCTAAGCCCAAGGCACTGATCGGTAGATTGCGTCCACTGCTGAGGATGCGCATGACCACGTCTTCCAGATCGTTGGAGGTAGGCAATGTGGCTACCCGCAACTCAATATTCGCCGGGCCGAATTGCTTGAAGTTGATTTTACCGTCCTGTGGTTTGCGCTTTTCAGAAATATCAAGGCGTGCCATGACCTTTACGCGGGAGGTTAATGCGCTTCGATATTGGTGAGGGAAATCATGATATTTAAACATCTCGCCGTCTTTTCTAAAACGAACGACTGTTCGCTGTTTTCCCGGGTATGGTTCAATGTGAATATCGGATACCCCTTTCTGATAAGCATCAAGTATGATTTTGTTAATCATTTTGACGACGATATTATCCGAAACTTCGGCATCTTCTTTGGCATTGAGGATGTTTTCCTCAAGAAAGTTGTCGTCTTCAACCTGCTGATCAGCCAACTGATCGATGCTTGTCAGGACGTCATCTGATGAGTAATAAAATTGGAGTGCCCAGTTGATGTCTTCGGCCGTTGCCATTACTGGCTCAATGTATTTGTTAGTGTGAAATTTAAGGGCGTCCAATGCTTCCCAGTCCATGGGGTTTTCGATGGCAACTGCAATCTTCCCTTCATATTGATATAGCGGGACGACCTTATGTTTAAAGGTAAGTGAAGCTGGGGCGACGCGTATGGTTTCAGGCGTGACCTGGAAATCCTGGATATTGACAAATGGGATGCCTAGCTTCCTGGCGAGCGCTTGTTGAATTTGTTCGCGAGTGACGAGCTTTTTTTGAACCAGAAGCTCACCTAGCGGCATGCGCCGAGATTTTTTCTGGTCAATGAGGGCTTCTTGGAGTTGTGCCTCTGTGATCAAGGCCTCACTGATCAATATCTCCCCCAGTTTGAGCTGAGGCATTGATTTCTGCCGTTTTAATGCCTGCTCCAATTGTTCGGTGCTGATAATTTTTTTGCTGATTAAGAAATCGCCAATCTGTTTCCCGCGGTTTTCCTTTTGTTCGATCAGTGCAGCTTCGATTTCCCTTGGCGGAACCTTTTGGTCTTTTGCCAGGATTTGACCTAATTGATCACCGATGAGATTGCTCTCGATGGCCGTTTTTGGAATAAAAATATGGATGTATTGGTGTAGGTATTGGTTTGCTGTGTGTTGTTTGAATAAATGAATTCCGAACTTTTCAACGCGAGAGCCATAAGTCTTGCCGCGCAATACACTCCGATCCTTGAAGGTGATAATGAAGTCCTGCGTGTCGGTGGGCATTTTCATGCTGGCCCGATTGGTCTCGTCGAGTGCCGTATCCTGCATCCACTGCAATGGTTCGTTAAGCTGTAAGGCCTTGATCTCGATCAGGGTTAAGCGGGAACTTTTGCCATTGTTTTCAATGAGCGTGATCGATCCTTTAGCACCATCAAATTCTTCCAGTTTGCCCTCTAGGCGACTGCCATTGGGTAGAAAAACAGTGGTGTTGGCGCCAGCGAGTACCGGTGGGTTGTCCGGGGCGCTAAAGGGTGGTACGGGCAGGTCGAGAATTTTTATCATCATCTAAATCCTTGCGGTTGCCGTCGTTTATTGGTAGCGACGGTGATTCCCATCATTAAGTGCAGAAATTATGGTTGTCTAACTCAGTAACCACCAGCCAGTGGCAGATGAGGCCGCCATCAGCCCTGCACAGAAGAATATCGACCGCAGATGGGCGGATTTGAGGGAGGGTGCGCGTTGCTGTAAATCCTTCTTTAACGCTTGGGTCAGTTGATCAAAGAGCCGGAGATTATTGTCGAATGCTGCCGAGCCGATGGCAAAATAGTCCGAGGCCGAGATGCTGATGGCTTCCTCCTTGAGTAACTGGTCTTTGATGGTGTCAAGCAATCGCTGAGTGGCTGTGCGGCTGGCCTGGAGCGAGGAAAGATCAAAATGAAGTTTGTCCTTAACTCGATTGAGACTGGTTTCGATGGTACGGTGGGCATCGAGCAGGGCGGTATTAAGATGTTCGTGGAGAAATTTGATTTTGATGCGGAGTGCAGTTGTGATTTTGCCTTTGGCTGCGACGCCAGCGCCAATGCCTCGCGCCTGGCCGGAAATTTCGACCATGGTTGGCAAAACCATTAAATTGGCATGCACGATAGGGCGCATGGTTTCATCCGGGTAGGCCGTGATTCTCATTTCATCGGCGATATCACTGATGAGATAGATTACCTGTGTTATCAAGGCGGTATGGCGCTCAAAGCTACTGGCAGCGCTTAATCCCTTGAGATCACTTTTCAGGCTTTTCCAGCCTGTTTCCAGTTGCGTCTGATGAGTATTGATGACTGATTGTCCGGCATTGCTGCTGATGGCGGTTTTAAGCGCTTCCAGGTCACGATCAATGGTGGATTGCATCGTACAGGCTTTTTCCTGGAAGCTTTTATCGCCATTCAGCAGCGCATTGGCCATGCCGCGATGTTGCGGCAGATGTTCCAGTAGATTGCGGGCGAGTTCGACATGGCTCATCCCTCGGATAATAGTTTCCAAATAGACGACCTGTTGGCGTTGGCGCCAGAGAAAGATGATGCAACCGAAGAAAATTAATGTGAACAATAATGAGGCTGTCATTGCCATCTGCTATTGCCCCTCAGCCGCTGACTGGCCGGTTAATTGATGTAGCACCTGGTTCGAGAGTGACTCAAGATAGAGTGAGGTATCCAGTGTTTCGCCGGCATCAGCGCTGGCGCCGATCGCGAGTTGACTGATGTGCTCGATATTGCGGGCAATGTCGGCGCAGACAGAGGATTGCTCGGTGATTGCGATCGCCGCGCTATGCATATGGTTGGCGGTTGTATTGGCACCATCATTGATCGAAGACAGCATTTGATTAACATGGTCGCCCATCTCGGTGCTGCGTGTGACTTCACCTTCGATGCTGCGGAAACTGTTGATGATTTTGCCAACTTCGCCTTGCACGCCAGTGATCATGGTGCTGACTTTTTCAGTGGCTTCATGGGTACGGATTGCAAGCTGCCGTACTTCGTCCGATACGACAGCAAATCCTCGACCATGCTCGCCGGCGCGGGCAGCTTCAATCGCGGCATTTAAAGCCAAGAGGTTGGTTTGTGAAGATATGCCTTCGATAACATCAATAATTTTCCCGATCTCTTTTGAGTGCTCGCTCAGCGCTGTAACCTGTGTTGCGGCCTGACTGACGGTATCAGCAATGCTGTGTACCGAGTTGACGGTGTCGTGGATAATGGCGGTGCCTTGATTGGCCAGGTCTTGAGTTGTTTTGGCATTGTGTTCAGTGACTTTTATCTGGTCTGCGACTTCGTTGATGCTGGCGGACATTTGTTCGATTGCAGTGGCGATTTCTGAGACGCGGGCTGCCTGATTGGTGGCGCTTGCGGACGTACGTTTGGTGATCTCGGTTTCGGCCCGCGCTGCGGCATGGGACTCGGTTGCGGCTTCGCCAATTCGGTTGAGCATACGTTCCAGATCTTTCGCCAGTTGTGCCAGGCAGTTCTGGAACATGCTCAATTCGTCGTTGCCCGTGGAGTAAGTTACATTGCCGAACTGGCCAGCGGAAAGTTCACGCGCCTGCGCGCTAAGCGCACAGACCTGGGTGCGAAGATAGTCAAGAAAGCCACACAGCAGGTAAATAATCGATGTAACTGACAGAATGATGAAGGTACCAAGATCAGTTGGCGACGGTGAAGCCAATATTCCAAGTGTCATCAAACCCAGTACTGTGATAATTGTGATGACGTAAATGCCGGTCAACGTCACGAAGTGGCGGCAACCAAGTGTCGCCATGAGCGTTGCAACTGGTTTGAGCCAAGGTTGTTGATCCTGGTGCTGCATGAATCTTGTCCTATCCCTGTGTTGTTCGTCGAACGTAGTCCGTTTTATTCAGTTTGCAACTGCTGATGATGCATCGACTTCGTTCGTGCGAGTATGAGGCACGAACGGTAATTTCTATATGTTGCGATATGTAAATTAGTGATTTCATGCTACTAAATAGGGTTTCGGAAGAACCGTTTAAAACTTTAATTCTTTGATGGATGTTTAGGATGTTGAAAAGCGGTCGATAAAAATTTGGGAAGGGGATAGAAATTGATATTTTATATCTAACTTTAAATATTCGAATTAGGAGCGTTTAATTGACCAAACCAAAGCGAGGCTGGTTTTGCGCCTGTGCATCCTGGTTGGGGATGGACGTAATTCCAAAACGTTCCATGAAGGAAATCCTGATCCCGGTGCTGGGAGCCTTTCTGGCGCAAGTGGCGGTGTTCATGGTCAGCGCTTCGGTATTGTCGGGGCAGGATGTACCAATTTTGGTAGCCTCAATGGGAGCAGCGGGGGTGCTATTGTTCGCTGCGCCTCATAGCCCTCTGGTTCAGCCCTACCCGGTATTTATGGGGCACCTGGTCTCTGTGACAGTTGGTGTGACCTGTGCCCAGTACATTCCCAATCACATGCTGGCGGGCGCTGTGGCGGTGGCGGGCGCGATTTTATTGATGTTGCTGACCCGCAGTTTGCATCCACCTGGTGGTGCGGCAGCAATTTCGGCAGTGATTGGTGGGAACAGCATTCATTCGCTAGGTTACTGGTTTGTGCTGGCGCCAGTGATGTTGAATGTGCTGATACTGCTCATATCCGCTGTTGTAATCAACAGGCTTTTGGGACAGGAATATCCGTGGCGGCGTGATGTTGAAAATAATACGGATGTAAAACAGTCAAACCTTGCGGACGATATCGACCAAGAAGCGGGTTAGGTTCAGCTTGCGCTGATCGTGAACGGATCGGCGTAGATATCCTGCATCGAGGCGCCTGCCAGAAAAGCCTCCATTTGCGTGTTTTTGACCATCTCCGGATGGCCGCACAAAAATATTCGCCAACCTTTTAATGACCCTAGTTGCGCAAGCGCAAGCTCATTGGCGCGGCCATGGGCATAGCCGTGTTGTTCGCTGCCAGAGAGGCAGGGGGTGTAGTGAACTTGGGGATAGTCGCGCGCTAATTGGCGTAATGCTTCACCCAGATAGAGTTTGTCCCGGCTGTGTGAACCATGAAACAAATGGATGTCACCTTGGTGATTGTGCGCCAAGGCATCGCGCAAAATGCCCCATAATGGCGCCAACCCAGATCCCGTACCAATCAGCAGCAGCGGTTGTTCGGGATTGCCTTCGAGATAAAAACAATTGCCGTGGGCGCCATCGATCTCAACCTCGGTATTCACAGTGACCTCATCGTGAATCCAGCCACTCATCTTGCCGTTATCAAGGCGCTCAATGTGTAGTTCGAGAAAGGGCTCGCTAGGGATGCTGGCGATAGAATAACTGCGAATCAATCCATCAGGCCGATGCAGATTCAAGAACTGACCCGCGCGATAATCGAACGATTTTTCGGGCTGCAAGCGCAGGCGCATAATGCTTGGGCTGAGCAGGGTCTTGTCAGTGATGCGTGCCTGCATCTTGTTGCGCGCGCTGTCGTCGAGGAGGGCGATCGTCAAATCAGTTTTCGGCTTGCAGCTACAGGCAAGAAAATAGCCCTGTTGTTTTTGCGTGGGGCTAAGTCCTTCCTGACATTCCGCCGGGGGTGTGCCGGCAATGGCACGCATCAGACAGGTCTGGCATATCCCTTTCTGGCACGAGGATGGAATGGTAACCCCATGCCGGGTCAGACCCTGGAGTATCGACTCATTTTCCGCGAGGAGATATTCGTGATCTCCGAGTCTGACTTTCGGCATGGGATTGGGGGGCTACATTAACGGCCTAGGACATCTTTACGAGTGCTTTCAACCAGTTTGGCGGCTTGGGCGATAAGATTATCGGGTACCTTGAGTTCTTTCAGGGTGGCGCCAAGATTCTCCAGCACGGCGTCGAAGTCTTTGTCGCTCAGGCCCTTCTTGACCAGATGGGCATGACCCTCACGCATATCTTTGCCGGAATATTTGTTGGGACCGCCCAGGGCCATGGTCAGAAAGGCTTTTTGCTTGGACGCCTGTTTGGCCATGTCGGTGTCTTTGAACCAGTGATTGATACGTTTGTCGGCCAGCACCTTGCGATAGAAGATGTCGACAGCGGCGTTAACGGCGGCGTCGCCGCCCAGTTGATCGTACAAGCTACTCATGCATAGTCTCCTTTTTGGTTTAGTGGAGCGGCCGATAAGCAAGGTCGGCCGCAAAACGATGTGATTGCCTGAAGCTATCGTCTGTTTACGGGATCAGCTTAACATGTATTAAGAATACATGTTAATTGGCTTTTTTAGGAATGTCAAACCTTGGCGGGTTGGGATGGAATTGATCGGGAAAATTCAAGCAAAAACAGGTAAAATTAGACCCCATTTAAATTTAGTAATCACTTAATCTCAAGCATGTCTAAATATCTTGAACAGGCGCAGCGGCGTCGTACCTTTGCCATCATCTCCCACCCCGATGCGGGTAAGACCACTTTGACCGAAAAGCTGTTGTTATTTGGGGGGGCCATTCAGCTTGCCGGAACCGTCAAGGGCCGTAAGGCAGCGCGGCATGCAACCTCGGACTGGATGGAGCTGGAAAAGCAACGCGGAATCTCCGTCACCACTTCGGTGATGCAGTTCCCGCATAACGGCAAGATCATCAACTTGCTCGACACGCCAGGGCATGAAGATTTCTCCGAGGATACCTACCGCACCCTGACGGCAGTGGACTCGGCGCTGATGGTGATCGACAGCGCCAAGGGTGTTGAAGAACGCACGATTAAATTGATGGAAGTTTGCCGGCTGCGCGATACGCCGATCATCACCTTCATCAACAAGCTGGATCGCGAAGGCCGCGAACCGATTGAATTGCTGGATGAGGTTGAGCGCATCCTCAAGATTCGTTGTGCGCCGATCACCTGGCCGATCGGCATGGGCAAGGGCTTCAAGGGCGTATTTCATCTGTACGACGACAGTATTCATCTGTTCAGCGCCACGCATGGTGGCAAGATTCAACAGGGTGAGGTGATTGAGGGTTTGGATAATCCACGTCTGGATGAGCTGTGGGGCAGATTTGCCGCTGAGGTGCGTGACGAGATCGAGCTGGTGCGCGGTGCCAGCAATGAATTTGATTTTGACGCCTATCGCCGTGGTGAAGTAACGCCGGTATTTTTTGGTTCCGCGATCAACAACTTCGGCATTAAAGAATTACTGGATGCCTTCGCCGAATGGGCGCCGCCGCCGCAGCCACGGCAGGCGGAATCGCGCATGGTGTTGCCGGACGAAGAGAAATTCAGCGGCTTCGTGTTCAAGATTCAGGCAAATATGGACCCGCAACATCGCGATCGTGTCGCCTTTTTGCGCGTATGTTCCGGCAGTTATCACAAGGGGATGAAAATGCGCCATGTACGTATCGGGCGTGATGTGCAGATTTCCAATGCCATCACCTTCATGGCTTCGGAGCGCGAGCATGTCGAAGAGGCCTATCCCGGTGACATCATCGGGTTACACAATCACGGTACGATTCAGATCGGCGATGCCTTCAGCGAAGGCGAAGAGTTGAAGTTTACCGGTATCCCCAATTTCGCGCCGGAACTGTTTCGTCGTGCCCAGTTGCGCGATCCAATGAAAATGAAGGCCCTGCAAAAAGGCTTGCAGCAATTGTGCGAAGAAGGCGCAACCCAATTGTTTAAACCGCTCAATCGTAACGATCTGATTTTGGGTGCGGTGGGGGTGTTGCAGTTTGATGTGGTTGCGCATCGGTTGAAAGATGAATACAAGGTTGAATGTGTATTCGAACCGGTGCAAGTGGCTACCGCCCGTTGGGTGGTCTGCGATGATCCGAAGAAGTTGGCGGAATTCAAGCTGAAGGCGGCAGATAATCTGGCGCTGGATGGGGCCGATCTGTTGGTCTACATTGCACCGACGAAAGTTAATCTTGGGCTGACGATGGAACGCTGGCCGGAGATCAAATTTCTCGCTACGCGGGAACATTAATTCTAGGGGCGATTCATGAATCGCCTCTACGGAGATTTTTTATCAAGGTATTGTAACTTGGCGGAATAAATAGTTTCGCCCAAGTCATTGATGACAGAGACCGTCCATTCTCCGGTTTGCTCGGGGAATAAGGTGGTGCCTGACCACGCGCGCCAGCGAGGGGCACCGACATCAAATTTTGTTTCACTCATGATTTTGCCACCATATTCCCAGCGATGGCTGATGGTGCGTCCGGTCATCCCCTTGAGTTCCGAGAAGAAATAGACATAGCGCTGGTCGTTGCGCAATTCGGAAATTTTGTCGATGGGTTCGCGATTGACCACGCTGCTGGTGAAGGTGGCGCGGGAGACTGAACCGCCGATGACGCCTTGCTCAACGACGGGTAGCGAAGTGGTTTCGGCGCGCGCGAGGTGACTGCCGCAAAACAGCGCGGCGATCAGGGTGGCGGTCAGGCCGAGTGTAACGATCCGATCCATGATCTTGATCTTTCTCCCCGATAAAGCGGTAAATCAGTGTAGTCGAGAAGTTGCCGTCGCTTCAAGCCGCAAGTGGATGGTTAACACCCTTTAAAAAAATCCAACGCAGAGGCGCGGAGACGCAGAGGAAATTCTTGTCGGAACCGCCGAGTTTGTCGATGTAGCAGCGACTACAGGAACAGGTATCTTATTCCATATTTAATTTTTCTTCTCTGCGCCTTTGCGTCTCCGCGTTAGATCTTTCAAACTTAAAGCGCCTGAATCCGCGCTTGTTGCTCCTGTAACTGCGTCAGCGAGGCGCGCATTTCGGCGATTTTTTGCCGCTCTTTATCAACAACCTCAACCGGGGCCTTGCCGACAAAGCTCTCGTTGCTGAGTTTGGCTTCGGTGCGTTCCAAATCTTTTTGCAGTTTCTCGATCTGTTTTGCCAGTCGTGCCAGCTCGGCGTCTTTGTCGATCAGCCCTGCCATTGGGATCAAGATTTTCATTTCGCCGACCAGGGCGATCGCGCTTTCCGGTGGTGTGGTGTCAGGTGTCAGCCAGGTGATGCTTTCGAGCCGCGCCAGGTTGTTAAGATAGGCGCGGCTGTGTTCCAGGCGTGCCGCGTCTTCGGTAGAACCGTTGTGCAATAGCACGGGCAGCAGTTTGCCGGGGGCGATGTTCATTTCGCCGCGAATGGTGCGGACGCCGAGAATAAAATCCATCACCCAGCGCATTTCGGATTCGATGTTGGCATCTGTTGTGAATTCATCGGTGCGTGGGTAGGGTTGTAGCATAATGGTGTCGCCCTGCCTGGCGGCGAGTGGTGCCACGCGTTGCCAGATCTCTTCGGTGATGAAGGGCATCAACGGATGGGCGAGACGCAGGATCGCTTCGAGTGCGTGTACCAAGGTGTGGCGCGTGCCGCGTTTGGCGGCGTCGCTGCTGTTGGGATTGTTGAGTACGACTTTTGAAAGTTCGAGATACCAGTCGCAATATTCATTCCACAGGAATTCGTAAATTGCCTGCGCAGCGTGATCGAAGCGGTAATTATCGATCGATTGCGTGACTTGGGTGGTGGTCTGGTGCAGGCGGCTCAAAATCCAGCGATCGGCAAGGCTGAGTTCGATATCGCCATTTTGCTGGCCACAATCCTGTCCTTCAGTGTTCATCAGCACATAACGCGCCGCATTCCACAACTTGTTGCAGAAGTTGCGATAACCTTCGATGCGGCCAAGATCGAATTTGATATCGCGGCCGGTGGAGGCGAGCGCGGCATAGGTGAAGCGTAGCGCATCGGTGCCATAGGGTGCGATACCTTCCGCAAATTCCTTGCGTGTCGCCTGTTCGATCTTGGGGGCGTCTTCCGGCTTCATCAGGCCAGAGGTGCGTTTTTTGACCAATGATTCGAGATCAATGCCGTCAATCAGATCGATGGGATCGAGCACATTGCCTTTTGATTTCGACATCTTGTGGCCATGTGCATCACGTACCAGGCCGTGGATGTAGACTTCATGGAACGGCACTTCGCCGGTGAATTTCAGGCCCATCATGATCATCCGCGCGACCCAGAAGAAAATGATGTCGAAACCGGTGACCAGGACATTGGTCGGATAGAAAGTTTTCAGCTCCGGTGTTTGTTCCGGCCAGCCGAGCGTGGAGAATGGCCACAACGCCGACGAGAACCAGGTATCGAGCACGTCGGTATCCTGGGTAAGCAATACATCGTCGCCATGTTTGGCGCGCGCCTGGGCACGAGCATCTTCTTCGCTACGGGCGACAAAGACATTGCCATGTTCATCATGCCAGGCCGGGATGCGATGGCCCCACCAGATCTGGCGCGAGATACACCAGTCTTCGATGTTGCGCATCCAATCGAAATAGGTGTTCTTCCAGTTATCAGGCACGAAGCGAATCCTGCCTTCTTCCACCGCTTTGATTGCGGGTTCAGCGAGTGGGCCAGCTTTGACGAACCATTGATCGGTGAGATAGGGCTCGATCACTGCGTGTGAGCGATCGCCACGCGGCACCATTAATTTGTGCGGCGCTATCTTCTCAATCAAACCGAGTGCTTCCAGGTCGGCGGCGACTCTTTTGCGCGCCTCATAACGATCCAGGCCGCGATATTGCACTGGCGGTACGTTGTTGATGCGTGCGTCATCAGTGAAGATGTTGATCATCGGCAATTGATGACGCTGGCCGATGGCGTAATCGTTAAAATCATGTGCCGGAGTAATCTTGACGCAACCACTGCCAAAGGCAGGGTCAACATAATCATCGCCGATCACCGGGATGCGACGACCGGTCAGCGGCAGCGTGATCTCACGGCCGATGAGATGTTTGTAACGTTCGTCTTCCGGATGCACGGCGACAGCGGTGTCGCCGAGCATCGTTTCGGGACGAGTAGTGGCGACGACCAGATGTTCGCTGCCACCGGCCAATGGATAACGCAGGTACCAGATCTGGCCGTCTTCTTCCTGTGAAATCACTTCCAGATCGGAGACGGCAGTGTGTAGCACCGGATCCCAATTCACCAAACGCTGGCCGCGATAAATCAGACCTTCTTCATAGAGGCGGACGAACACTTCATGCACGGCGTGAGAGAGACCGTCATCCATGGTGAAGCGCTCGCGGCTCCAGTCGAGCGAGGCGCCCATGCGCCGTAATTGGCGGGTGATGGTGCCGCCGGATTCGGCCTTCCATTTCCAGACTTGTTCGATGAAGGCGTCGCGGCCCAGATCGTGGCGTGTCTTGCCTTGGGCGTTGAGCTGGCGCTCGACCACCATTTGCGTGGCGATCCCGGCATGGTCGGTGCCCGCCTGCCACAACGTGTTGTCGCCGCGCATGCGGTGATAACGAATCAACGCATCCATGATCGTGTCCTGGAAGGCGTGGCCCATGTGCAAGCTGCCGGTGACATTCGGCGGCGGGATCATGATGCAATACGATTGCCCCTGGCCGCTCGGCTTGAAATGCCCTGCTTTTTCCCAGCGCTGATACCAGGTTTGTTCGATGGCGTGAGGGTTATAGGTCTTATCCAGGCTGTCTGATGTTGGTGCTTGCACTGCTGACACTTCCTTCGCTTTCAAAGGGCGGGATTGTAACGTATTCGGGTTCGGCGTTGGAGTTGCCGGTTCAATTGCCGCTTCAGTGGCGGCCGGCGCGTCGTGCAGATTGGCGCTGCGGATAGCGCGGGCGATCTGTTGCCCCAGTAACGGGTGCGCACTGGTACTCAATTCCGCTTCAATTTGCGCCGCGATTAGGTCCATGCGGCGACTGACCAAGGAATCCACCAGCTTTACCAACGATGGCAGGACGGTGTTCGATTCCGCTGCCGGCGGGGCCGGGCGTGGCGCGGTTTGAGGCGGTGTGGGGACAACTTCACTAAGTACCGGCAGCGGATCGTTGGCCAGGATGTCTGGCAGCCCGGATGAGTGAGGCGGTTCAGTGGGTGTCTTAGCGCTCATGTCATGCCCGGGTTGATGGTGTGATTTTCGAGGCTATACCCTCGGTCACGATAAAAGCGGTAGTGCTCGCGGCCCGCCAGTTTGCATTGTTCTTCCTGATTCACGACCTCGGCGACGCGGGCAAAAGTGCTGAAAAACAGCGGTACTTCCGGCGCCAGATTAATTAATACCTCGCGCTTGTGCGCCTCTTCCGGATTGCGTAAGGCCGGCGTGCTGCCAATCAGTACCGGGGCCTCCGGGTCTGGCGATTCGCCATCAATACCGTGCGGCACAAAACTGTTTTGGGCATAGGTCCAGAGTAGTTCATCCAGCGCCTTGGCATGCGCGGCATCCGCCGTTTGGATATAGACGCTATGGCCGAGGCGATAGGCCTTTTCCGCCAGACGGCAGGCGAAGAGATCCCGTCCCTTTGGGCTGGCGTCAGGCAGGACGTAAAAGTCTATGCGCGTCATGTTTTAAAATTTACCACAGAGACATAGAGGTCACAGAGCTTGTGAAGGACAAATCAGCCAGCCTCAGAATAGCTCTTCTCCGTGCCTCCGTGGTGAGTTGGCACTTATTTCGCCGCACAACGATCAAGCAAAAATTGCGTCAGCAAGGGTACCGGCCGGCCAGTGGCGCCTTTCTTGTCGCCCGAACGCCAGGCGCTGCCCGCGATATCCAGATGCGCCCAATGAAACTTCTTGGTAAAGCGCGACAGGAAGCAGGCCGCGGTGATCGTCCCCGCCTCTTTGCCGCCGATGTTGGCCATGTCGGCGAAGGGGCTGTTGAGCTGTTCCTGATATTCATCCCACAACGGCAGTTCCCAGGCCCGGTCGCCGCAGGTCTTGCCGGCGTCGAGCAAATCATTCACCAGCGGGCTGTGGTTGCCGAGTAGCCCCGAGGCATGCTTGCCGAGGGCGACGACGCAGGCGCCGGTCAGGGTGGCAATATCGATCACGCTTTCCGGCTCGAAACGTTCGGCGTAGGTGAGGGCGTCGCACAGGATCAGTCGCCCTTCAGCATCAGTGTTCAGCACTTCAATGGTCTGACCCGAAAGGCTGGTGACGATGTCGCCTGGTTTATTGGCGTTGCCGTCGGGCAGGTTTTCACAGGTCGGGATTAAGCCAATCACGTTTAATGGCAACTTCAATTCCGCCATCGCCCGGAAGGTGCCGATGACACTGGCCGCGCCGCACATGTCGTATTTCATTTCGTCCATGTTCGCTGCAGGTTTGATGGAGATGCCACCAGAATCGAAGGTGATCCCCTTGCCAACGAGGACGATGGGCTTTTGCTCAGCGTTGTCGCCCTGATAGCGCAAGGTGATGAATTTGGGTTCCTGGCGACTGCCCTTGGCGACCGACCAGAACGAGCCCATGCCGAAGGCCTCGATCTCCTTGCCGTGCATCACCTCACACTGGATGCCGGCGTGGTCTTTGGCCAGTTGTTGCGCCTGTTCTGCCAGATAAGTCGGCGTGCAGATATTAGCTGGCAGGTTGCCGAGATCCTTGGTTAGTTTCACGCCCTGGGCGATGGCATAGCCCTCGGCCACGGCGCGCTCACCATCGGGCAGATCGCGGCGGCTGCCCACGCTCAACACCACTTTGCGTAGTGGGCGGCGTGCCGCGTCTTTTTTCGATTTGAACTGATCAAAGGTGTAGAGCGCATCTTCAAAGGCTTCGACGGCCTGGCGGATGTTCCAGTGGCCATCGCGACCTTTGACGTGGATCTCGGTGAGGCAGCACACAGCCTCCATCGCACCGCTTTCATTCAGGGTGTTGGCCGCCGTGGCGATGATTTTGCGGTATTGGGTATCGTGTAAATCACGTTCTTTGCCACAGCCAACCAGCAATACCCGGTCACAAAGAGTGTTGGGTACATTATGCAGAAACAGAATCTGCCCCAGCTTCCCTTCCAGGTCGCCGCGACGCAGCAAATTGGAGATGAAGCCACCGCTGGCCTCGTCCAGTTTTTCGGCAGCGGGCGATAACCGCCGCGGTTCGAAGACACCTACCACCAAGCAAGCAGTGCGTTGCTTTTCTGGGTGGCCGCTTTTTGCAGTAAACTCCATGACATGTGCTCCCTGGTAACTCCGTTACCCTGATCGAAACGGGTTATTATTAAACATTGCAATCCTGCTTCCTGATGGCCGCTCAAAACTGAAACTTATGTCCTTTAATTTCAGCCAGTATGATAGTGTTAAATTTCAAAAATCGGGTATATTGGACAAGTTTACTCAAATCCCCGCATTTTTCCACTTACTTGTTACATAGTTCTGGGCGACGATGATCATTGAGCGCTATTTGTTCAAAGAACTGTTCGGCACCCTGATTGCGGTGACGACCGTGCTGTTTTTGATCTTTGTCAGCACCTGGTTTGCCCGATTGCTCGGGCAAGTGGCGGCCGGCGATGTCAATGGCAAAGTGTTATTCCTGCTCCTGGCCTTGAAATCGCTTGATGCCCTGGTGATCTTGTTACCCCTGGCGCTCTATTTGGCGGTCTTGTTGGCGCTGGGTCGTCTTTATAAAGATAACGAGATGGCTGCCATGTTCGCCTGTGGCGTGAGTCCCTTGCGCGTCGCCAAGCTGGTGTTCTGGGTTGCCCTCGGGTTTTCTTTGGTAGTCTCGTCACTGTCGTTGTTTCTCGGCCCTTGGGCGAATGCCGAGCGTTTTAGGCTAAGTAAACAGATGGAATCGACATCGGGGTTGGAAATGGTGGTGGGTGGCCAGTTCCGTGAACTCAGCAATAGCAAGCTGGTGTTTTATGCCGAACGGCTGGCGGATGATGGCATTAACATGGAAAATGTGTTTATCCAGCAGAATAATGCTGAGCGGCAGAATGTCATCGTTGCTCCACGGGCGCAACACCTGGTTGATCCAGTGCATGGCGGTAGTTATCTGGTGCTGGAAGACGGATATCGTTACGAAGGTAATCCGGGCAGCGCCGATTTTCGCGTCATCGAGTTCAAGCGCCATGGTGTGCGCGTAAAAGAGTCTGAGATTGTGAGTGACGTCAGTGGTTCTCCTGCGGCGATGAGTACGCTGCAATTGATGCAAGCGGGAGATCTTTGGGCGAAGGCGGAAGTGCAATGGCGCTGGTCGATGCCGGTCTCCACGGTGCTGCTGGCAATGCTGGCGGTGTTTCTCAGTCGTACTAACCCGAGGCAGGGCCGCTTTGCCAAATTCTTCGTCGGGATACTGGTGTATGTGATTTATAACAATACGCTCAGCGTCGCTCGCTCTTGGCTGGAAAAAGGCTCAATCCCACCGCAATACGGATTATGGATTATTCACGCGCTGGTGGCAGCGGTGATCGTTATTGTGTTGATCATGCAGGCTCAAGGGCAATTGGCGGCGGCGCGACTGCGACGTGCTGCAATCCACGAGGCGGGTTAATGCGTATTCTGGATCGTTATATTGCGCTTACTGTGTTGCAGAGTACTGCAGTGGTGACGGTAGTGCTGATGGCATTGTTCGGGTTTATCAGTTTCGTTGGTGAATTTGGCGATATCGGACGCGGCAATTACGGCGCATTGCAGGCAGGGATTTACACGTTGATGTTAATGCCGAACATCGTTTATCAGATGTTTCCGCTAATGGTATTGCTTGGCAGTATTATCGGATTGGGCATTCTCGCAGGCAATAGCGAGCTGATTGTGATTCGTGCTGCGGGTGTCTCGGTATGGCGCATTGTTTGGTCCGCCATGCAGGCTGGGTTATTGTTGACGGTAATCATGATTATTATCGGCGAGTTTGTGGCGCCAGCCAGTGAAATCAAGGCGCAAAGTTTGCGCGCCAACGCGCTTAATGAACAAGTCGGCTTTCATGGCGAGATGGGGTTATGGGCGCGTGATGGTGACGCCGTGGTTCATATCAAGGATGTATTGGCAGCGGAATCCGTTGCGAATGTATCGATCTATGAATTCGATGTGAACCATAAGATGAGCGCAATCACGCAGGCCAAACATGCGGATTTCGAGAATGGAATCTGGGTGCTCAAGGATGTGTCACGCAGCGTATTGAGCGGACAAAGCGTTCAGACTACCCATCCGGAACGGGTTGAATGGCGCTCTATGCTGGCGCCGCAGATGATTAGTGTAGTTGCGATACAACCAGAGTATTTGTCGGTGGTGGGAACCTATCACTATATTGAATATTTACAGAAGAATGGTTTGGATGCGACAAAGTATGTACTTTCCTTGTGGAAAAAAGCGATTTCTCCCCTTGTCATCGCGGTAATGGTTTTTCTGGCGGTGCCGTTTGTATTTGGACCTTTGCGTTCGGTTGGGATTGGTGCCCGGATTTTTTTTGGTGTGTTATTAGGCATCGGGTTTTATCTGGCAGATCAAACCATTGCCCAACTGGGCCTGGTATATAACTTTCCGCTACCGGTGGCGGTATCAGTGGCGCCACTGTTATTCCTGGGCATTGCGGCGTTATTGATGCGCCGGGTGCGCTGATCATGTCACGACAGATTGCCGTGTGGCGGCACGGAGTCATTGCGTTCATTGTAGTAACTCTCTCGAGTTGTGGCGGTGGCGGTGGAGGTAGCAGTAGTGCATCTATCGTGCCGGCACAATATGGTACCTTGCTCGGCAATGATCCGCTATTCGCAGATCAATGGCATTTATACAATCAAGGTCAGTTTTTCAACACAATTCCGGGTGAAGATATCAATGTGCTGCCGGTGTGGAATGCAGGTTCCGGGGGGCAGGGCGTGACAGTAGCGGTGGTCGATGATGGTCTTGAGATTAAGCATCCTGATCTCTCTGCCAATGTTTCGCTGACATCAAGCTACGATTTCAAGACGGGTGGTCACGATCCCTCGCCCACGAATCCGTCTCAAGGCCATGGTACCGCAGTCGCAGGATTGATTGGTGCCAGTGCCGGTAACAATATCGGCGGACGCGGCGCCGCGCCGCGCGTCACCTTGGCGGGTTATAACCTGTTATGGACGAACCCTGTATCGACCTCAGATATGGCCAAAGCGATGACGTTGAATGCCAATAGCGTCTCGGTGTCGAGCAACAGCTGGGGTGATAACAGCGATGGTAGCGGTGAAGTGATTTCGACACCCGATACACTTTGGCGCGACTCAATTCAAGCCGGTGTTACGACTGGGCGTGGCGGCAAGGGTACGATCTATGTCTGGGCTGCAGGCAATGGTGGTAAGAACAATGTCGATAACAGCAATTACGATAATCAAGCCAATGATCGGCATGTGATCGCAGTGTGTGCGGTCGGTGAGCAAGGCACCAAGACCGATTATTCTGAGAAGGGTGCTAACCTGTTGGTTTGTGCGCCGGGTGGGCAATCAATTGGACTGACGACGACGGATGTCACCGGGGCTTCAGGTTATAACAATACCATTAATCTCGCGAATGGGAATAATGCAGTTGATTATGCAGACCAAAGTTATACGGGGGCTTTTGCCGGAACCTCGGCCGCCACGCCGCTGGTTTCCGGTATTGTGGCATTGATGTTAGAGGCTAATCCTAATCTCGGTTGGCGCGATGTGCCGCTGATTTTGGCACAAAGCGCGCGCAAGAATCATCCAACAGATTCTGATTGGACGGTAACCCACAACAAGGCTGGGCAGCCTCAATATCACATCAACCATAAATATGGTTTTGGTGTCGTGGATGCTGCTGCTGCGGTTAATTTGGCAAAGTCCTGGGTTAATGTCGGGGCGCAGGTGATGGTGATCGGCAGCGCCAGTTCCGGCCTCCAAATTCCCGATAACGACCCCACGGGGATTTTCAGTGAGATTACTATTGGTAGCGATATTGTTGTCGAGCGTGTCGAGATCGAATTTACCGCCGCTAACCATGTGTCCCCCGGTGATCTGAAAATTGTACTGACAGCGCCCAGCGGCGGGCAGAGCGTCCTGGCGGAACAGCATAATTGTCCCTCGCTTACCAACATTTGCACGCAGCGTTACGATCATTGGGTGTTTACCAGTGTGCGCCATATGGGAGAGAGTTCACTTGGAAAATGGCGCCTGACGGTAGCAGATCTCAATGCAACTTATTTTACTGGTGATTTCCAGAATTGGGCCTTGCGTATCTATGGCCGCGCCAATTAACAGGAGCAACAGATGAAACGATTGCTATGGAGTTGCCTGATTGCATTATTCGGTTGGGGCTGTCAGGCAGGACTATCCGGCGCCGCGATCTCAACGGCAGCAGGCACGGCGCCGCTGAAATATTATGACGGCGAGCGATGGCGTGAGATTTATGTCAGCAATTCCGAAGTCGCCGAATTCGCCGCGGCCGATGCAGCGCCCAGCGCCGCGCTGCGCGCATTGGCGCCGAAGGCCACGTTGATCGAATCGCGTGGTCAAGTGCGCTATTGGCGGCTTGAGGCAGGGCAGGACGCACCCACACTTACACGTAGCCTTGCTGCCAAATCAACGGCTATCACGTTCTCGCCGGTGTTTTATCGTTCAGCGGTCGGTGGCCCTCGTTTAAGTCTCGGCGGTGGTGTGGTGGTGCGATTTCCATTGGTATGGAAAAAGGCCGAGATCGATGCTTGGGCGCAACGCTGGCAGTTGCGTGTCGTACGCGCCGTACTGCAGGAGAATAATATTTATTTGATCGCTTCAGCGCCGGGGATGGCTGCACTGGAACTGGCTAACAAAATTCAGGAAAGCGGGGAAGTGGAATCTGCGACTCCGCAATGGTGGGTGGAGACGTTTAAGCGCTAATAAACAGCCTCGCCAGAGGCGAGGCTGTTTATGCGGAAAAGCTTGTGAAGTTTATTTGGCAGTGGAAGCAGCGGTATCTGCTGGTTTCGCGGTGTGGCCGTGATGTCTGTTATGTTTTTCAACGCAGGTTTTTAGGTAGGCATCCATTTTGTCAGCAGAGATCTTGTCCTTTTCCGCATGGACTTTACAAGCTTCCTCTGGAGATTTCTTTGCGGCCATACTGGGCATGGCGAAAGCGGACAACAGAGCTGCGGCCGAGGCAATTGCAATAATCTTCTTCATAAATTATCTCCTGGTGCTAGGTTAAAATTAATCGGGGGGTATCCCGATGAACTAACTGTATACGAATTACCTCTCGCCGCGAATCACACGATTGTGGATGAATGTAAAAGAATGTAAGTGCATAAGCTGGCGGCTATGGCCAGTCGACCTATGCCGTGAGCGCGAGCCCCCAGAGCATTAGTCCTATAGTCGCCGATGTGCCGGCGATGACAAACAACCATCGCTTGCGTGTCAGAATAGTGATCGATGCGAGAGCGATGGCGATTTGGGTAAAGGTCATGGCCTCGGCCAGGCGATGATGTGGCTCCATGAGTAATTCGCTCTGTTGATTAGCCTTTTGGGCTTCAAGATCAATGGCTTCAGCCTTGGTCTTGATCTCGGATTTTTCCTTTTCGTATTTCTCCAGTTTGGAGTGATATTGATCAGCCTTGCTCGGGTCAATCTCCATGGCGAGTTCCATCAGGTGGCCTTTGTTGCTCTTGGCCTGATAAAAAGACCATTGGTCCGTTGCCTCCGCCTTCTTCAGCACGGCGTTGTTTTTTAGCAGCATTGCCTCTGTTTGAGTTGCACTACCCTGGTAGCTGATCACCGCACCGCAGACAGAGAGTATCGCGGTGAAAATGGCAACGTATTGAGCCAATCCAACACCTTTGTGTGCTTGGTGTTCAACTTCGTGTTCATGAGCGCTGTGGACATGAAAGTGGTCATTTGACATGGGATGCTCCAGACTATTATTTGAAACTAATTGTTAAACTGACGAACCGAAATGGCGCAACTGGAGATGTGACCATGTTTTATATAACAAGGTTCCTCGATCTATAAAACTCTTGTGTCGTGGCGCAGTGGCCTAAAAATTAGAATGTATTTCGCTGAACGAAATCTGTTGTGAATCGTCTATAAACTGGTTTTGACTAACTAATACCCTCAACCGCCAGCAATCCGGATCTTCCCGGCAGCTCGGCCCAGATTACCTGCCGTTGCGGCAGTGAAGCGAGATTCAAGCTCGCATAGGTATCGCGCAGTGTGCCGATGTTATCGCCCGCAGCCTGCCATTGCTGCAGCAGCCGCTCCATCACCGGTAGTAATTTCATGCCCTCAAGTTCGGCGTGTAGGGTATAGACATGGCCGTTGGGTAGGGGGGTACGGCTGGCGTCGAACACGCGTTGGTGGACGTTGGTTTCGTCGATGTGGTCCAGTCCCAGCAGTTCATCCAGCGTGGGAAGCGTAGTTGGGATTTGTGGGCAGTTAGAACGTTGTTGATTCATGACTGGAAAAAATGCGGCACTGCCGCGCACATCGCTGGCATAACGAAAGCCAAATTGTTGTTCCAGTATTAAGGCGTGAGGATTGATCTGCCAGCCCGCAGCGCCGATCACGTCGGCGCGCCGGCCGAAGACTTGTTCGAAGACATCCATTGCGCGTTGCATTTCACGTTGCGTCCACAGCGCATCTTTTTTGGCGACAAAGTCTTGCCAGCGAATGTGATCATAGCAATGGATGCCGACTTCATGCCCCGCCTGTGCGACGGCGCGCATGATGTGGCCGCAGCGACGGCCGATATGTGGTCCCGGCAGCAGCGTACCGTACATCAGTGTTTTCAAGCCGTAATGACTGGTGACGGAAGTCCGTTTAACCTTTGCTAAAAAGCCGGGCCGGAAAACGCGACGCAATGCGCGGCCGGTATGATCAGGCCCGAGACTGAATAGAAAAGTGGCTTTGACTTGATGCCGTTCAAACAGGCGCAATAAGGCCGGGACGCCTTCCAGCGTCCCGCGATACGTATCAACATCAACTTTGAGTGCGATCTGCACGCTGAAACGGATTACTCGTCGAGCAGGGCTTGGGCGTCAGCGACCTCGTGACGATAAGCTTCGAAAATACCTTGGAGCGCGTCACGCACTGTGACCTGCGGTGCCCAGTCGAGTTCCTGTTTGGTGTTTTCGATCCATGGCACGCGAGTTTGAATGTCTTGATAGCCTTTGCCGTAATATTGCTCGGAAGAGGTTTCCACCAGCTTCACTTTTTTGGCGCCCGCCGTGTATTCGGGAAGGTCGCGCGCGATCTCCAGCATCAATTCTGCCAGTTCACGCACTGAGAGATCGTTGCTTGGGTTACCGATGTTGTAAATCTTACCTGATGCGCAGCCGTCTTTATTCTCAATAATTTTCATCAGCGCTGAAATGCCATCACTGATGTTGGTAAAGCTGCGGCGCTGGCGGCCGCCATCCACCAGTTTGATTGTTTCACCGCGCGCAATATGGCCGAGAAATTGCGTCACTACGCGCGAGCTGCCTTCCTTCGGTGTGTGCAGACTGTCGAGGCCGGAACCGATCCAATTGAAGGGTCGAAACAGCGTGTAATCCAGACCTTGTTGTTGACCGTAGGCGGCGATGACGCGATCCATTAATTGCTTGGCGCAGGAATAAATCCAGCGTGGTTTAGTCAGCGGTCCCAGTACCAGATTTGATTCGTAGGGGTGAAACTGCGCGTCGCTGGACATGCCATAGACCTCGGAGGTCGACGGAAAAATCACGCGCTTTTTGTATTTGACGCAGTGGCGGACGATCGGCAGGTTGGCTTCGAAATCGAGCTCGAACACTGCCAGCGGATTTTGGACATAAGTGGCAGGCGTTGCGATGGCCACCAAAGGTAACACCACATCACACTTTCTGACATGATATTCGATCCACTCGTGGTTGATGGTGATGTCACCCTCGAAAAAGTTGAAACGCTCATGATCGATCACACTTTGTAGACGGTTGGACTGCATGTCCATGCCGTAGACATTCCAGTTCGTCGTCTTCAAGATGCGTTGTGACAGGTGATGACCAATGAAACCGTTAACGCCCAAAATCAAAACATTCATATTTTTCGTCTCAGTTAAAAATGCGTGGTTAACAAATGGCTAATTCAACCGTGCCAAAGTGGCGGCGAAAACTTTCAATATCGAGCTGCTGGCCGTCAATCGCGACTGTGGTCAGACATAATCGCTTGCCGTCACAACAATCGGCCCAACAGCGGCCGTCTTGCCAGTAGAGGCGTGTTTTCGTTTCTCTGGCAGCTTCGTCCCGGTAATAACTGCCGAGCAGTTGGAGTCTGTTCCCGCCGATATCGGTAAATGCCCCGGGGTAGGGCGGTGCCACCGCCCGTATCAGATTGTGAATCTCCCATGCACTGGCTGTCCAGTCTACCCCGCCATCTTCGGGGCGACGACCGCCGAAGTAGCTGCCTGCGGCCAGATTCAACGGTGTTTCCCGTATCGTTCCGGATAATAACCCCGGCAGACAGCGCAACAATAACTTTTCCGTCGCCCAGGTGACCTTCTGAAATACCTCGTGGGCGGTATCGTTGGCGAGGATCGCCACCGGTTCCTGATCCACCAGCGCGCCGGCATCCGGTTTGATTTCCATGCGGTGCAGGCTGGCGCCAGTCTCGCGTTCACCTTTGATCACCGCCCAATTCACCGGCACGCGGCCGCGGTATTTGGGCAATAACGAGCCGTGCAGGTTATATGCCCCTTTGGCCGGCAAGTCGAGTAACACTGTGCCGAGCATGTGGCGGTAATAAAATGAGAACAACCAGTCGGGCTGGCAGGCGCGCACCTGGTCGATCACCGCGGCGCTATTCGGGTCGTCCGGCGTGATGATGGGAATGTTATTCAGACGCGCCAGTTCGGCGACGCTATCAAACCAGATATTTTCGTTCGGATTGTCGGTGTGGGTCACGACCAACATTACCTCAACACCTTGCGCCAGCAGCGCGGCCAAACCGCGCACGCCCACGTTGTGATAGGCAAAGACAACGGCCCGCGGCGCACGGTCGATCATGAATCTTGACCGGATTGTGGTTGAGGCTGTGGTTCCAGAATGGTACCGATGAGAAAACGTGGCCGTTGCCGCACTTGCACATAAATCCGGCCGACATATTCACCCAGCAGGCCAACACCGAGCAGCAGAATGCCAATTAAGAAGAAGGCGATGGCGAACAAGGTAAATACACCCTCGACTTCCGGTCCGAGGATCAGGCGGCGTAGTGTCAAGTAAATCACGAACACGAAGGAGACGATGGAGATGCCGATGCCAATCAGCGAGAAGACCTGCAATGGTAGCAGTGAGAAACTGGTCATCAAATCAAAATTCAAATGGATCAGCTTGAACAGTGAGTATTTGGATTCGCCGGCCGCGCGTTCCTCATGTTCCACCACGATTTCGGTCGGCTTGCCCGCAAACATGTAGGCCAACGCGGGAATGAAGGTTTGCGATTCGTTGGAAGCAAGCACGGCTTGTACCACATCGCGGTGATAGCCGCGGAACATGCAGCCTTGATCTGAGATGTGTATGCTGGTGATTTTCTCGCGCAGCCAATTCATTGCCTTTGAGGCATAGTGACGCCAGCGGCTGTCGCGACGCATGCGGCGAATGGTGCCGATGTAATCGTAGCCTTTGTCGAGTTCGGCGAGTAACTTTGCGGTTTCTTCCGGTGGATTCTGCAAGTCTGCATCGAGGGTGATAATGTATTTTCCTGCTGCATGTTCGAAACCGGCCGTGATCGCCGCGTGCTGTCCGGCGTTGGCACGAAGAAAAATCACCTTTGTCACATCCGGTCGCACCTGGTGTTGAGCGCGCAGCATGCCTGGCGTGCGATCGCGGCTGCCGTCGTCAATAAACACGATCTCATAACTGCGCTTTAGCGCATCCAGCGCCGGATAAAGGCGCGCGAACAAGGTCGACAGCACTTCCTGCTCGTTATAGATAGGGATGACGATGGACAGTTCGGGAGAATTCATTAATCGGGTACCAGAGGTTGAGTGTTAGCCGCCGATGATTCGCAGCAGCGCAGCGCAGACATGGTCGACATCGCTTTCGCTCATCGCCGGGAACAGTGGCAGAGTCAAAGTCTGGGCGTCGATCTGTTCTGCTACCGGGAAATTTCCCTCGCCATAGCCGAGGCGGCGATAAAGCGAAAACAAATGCATTGCCGGGTAATGAATGCCGGTATTGATGCCTTGTTGTTGCAATTCGGTTTGCACTTGTTTACGCGTAATGCCTAGCGCAGTGTAGTCGATGCAGACACAGAACATATGCCAGCTATGACCTTCGCCATCCGCGGGTAACACGAGTGTGTCTGATTCACGCAGCCGCTCAAAGTAGTGCGCCACCAATTGTTTTCGCCGGGCATTGAAACCGTCGAGCTTAGCCAATTGTACTAAACCCAGCGCGGCGCCGACATCAGGCAGGTTCATCTTGCCGCCCCATTCAGGCACATCCATCGTACCTTCGGCATCGCGTTCAATGCCATGAAAACGAATGCGTTCGATGCGCTTGATGAACGCCGGATCGGCGCTGGCAAGCGCGCCACCTTCGATGGTGGTCATGTTTTTGTTGGGATGAAAACTGAAACAAACTGGATTGCCCATGGCGCCGATTTTTTTGCCACGGTAATCCGTGCCGATGGCATGCGCGGCATCTTCGATCACGACTAACTTGTGTTGTTTGGCTAATGCATACAGCGGACCCATGTCGACTGCCAGGCCGGCGAAGTGCACCGGGATCACGGCACGGGTTTTGGAGGTGATGGCAGCTGCGACTTTTTCCGCGTCCAGATTGCGGCTGCGCAGATCGACATCGACAAACACCGGTGTGGCGCCAACGCGTACCACGACATTGGCGGTTGCAACAAAACTGATCGCCGGTACGATCACCTCATCACCGGGACCAATATCCACGGCCAGCAGTGACGCCTCTAACGCGCTGGTACCTGAATTGAAGAGGCGTACTTGCACGCCGCCACCAACATAATCGGCCAGCGCTTTTTCCAGCGCGAGCACTTTCGGGCCAGAGGCAAGCCAGCCCGATTGAAATACGTCGGTGACCGCTTTTATTTCATCAGCTTCAATGGTGGGGCGCGTAAACGGTAACACTGTCATGACCTCGCAAGAATGAACACGCCAAGAATGATGACCCCAATGCCAATCAGACGGCCGGGTCCCAAAGCTTCACCAAACAATTGCCAGGCGGCGACGGCGTTTACCACATAGCCGATGGACAGCATCGGATAGGCGATGCTGACATCCACTCGGGATAACGCCAGAATCCACACCACAACACTGATGCCGTAACAAAACAAACCGACCCACAGCCAAGGCTCGCTCATTAAACGCGCGGTGGTCGGTAGCGCATTGTTCAAACTCAACTCGATCGCGCCGATGTCGGTGACACTCGCTTTTAACGCCAACTGCGCCACGGCGTTAAGCAATACGCCGACGATGATCAAAGCAAATGCGGTCATGGTCATTGTTTTACCACCACTATTCGTTGTGGATCGCGGAAAATTTCCCGCATCGAAAGCCCTTGTGAACGATATCGATCAAGAATATTTTGATCGATAATCGCCACTGCCTGATTCTCTTTCTGCCACTGTTTTACAAACTCTTCGCTGGACGCGATCCAGCGCTCTGGCTCTTGATCTATTCCCATTTCCAGCTCACCTTTGAATGCGACAAGCCTGATCGGTTGCTGCAAGTAAAAGGGCAGCGATTGCGGATAATAGATTTCAACCGAGTAAACCGTTGTCCCTGCCGCTACATTCGCCTGAATGGCATCGGCCATGGCGCGACTTGAACGAATCCCTGCCAGCGACTGAAAGCCCCAAAAGATCATCTGAAATGACAACAATGCCAACACCGCCACCAGCGCAATTCGCTTCGGCTGCAGTTTGGCGCCGAAAGCGAAGATTGCAGTAATCCCCAGCGTAGCCGCCGCTGCGAACAGCCAGGGGCGATAATTCAAATGCATCTGCACCAAGGCTGGCGTATCGGCGAACTGCGTGATCCGGGCAGCAAGTACCAAGAGCAGGACAGCAAGGGCCAGTATCAGTCCAGCATCGATTTTGCTAATGCCTTCCAACGCTAACCGCCTCCCGGCCAAGATCGCGATCACCGGCACCATGGGCAGTATATAGGAAGGTAACTTGGAATGGCCCACCGAGAAGAACGCGAAAGTGACGATGGCAAAGACCCACAACCAACGTTCGGTGTCGAAACCGGTGTTGGGTTGCGGCCACCAGGCGAACTGGGGCCGGAATACACTCTTCAAAACGATCGCAAGCCAGGGCAGGGTGCCACCGATGAAAATGGGGATGAAGTACCAGACCGGCTCATCCCGGTGGTGAACCGTAGTGGTGTAGCGTTCGAAGTGTTCATGGATGAAAAAAAAGTGAGCGAACTCGGGATTCGCCAGGCTGACGGCGATAAACCAGGGCGCAGTGATTGCCAGAAACAACAAAAGGCCCTTGCCCAGGTGGAGATGTTTCCAGAGCGCCCAATCGCGTTGCCATAGGCTATAGATAACAATGGCCGCCGCCGGTAGTACCAGTCCGATCAGTCCCTTGCTCAGGGTCGCCAGTGCCAGTCCTGCCCAGCCTACCAACATCCACCGGCGCACATGGGCTGGATCTTCTCGATGGTGCTGGGCCAGCGCCAAACTACCAATGCCGAGCGCCAGGAATACCGATACGCTCATGTCAAGTGTCAGGTGATGTCCCATCCCGACATACAGCAAACTACTGAGGGTGATTAATGCCGCGTAGAAGCCAGCCGTTTTGCCATAGAGGCGTCGGCCAACATAACCTGCCCACAACGCGCCGAGGAAGCCGAGTACCGCAGGCCACAACCGTGCGGTTGCATTGCTGAAACCGAAAAGCTCGAAGCCGATCGCAGTGCCCCAGTACTGAAGCGCCGGTTTTTCGAAGTATTTGAACCCGTTCAGCCGTGGGGTGACCCAATCGCCGGAGGCCACCATTTCGCGCGGGATTTCGGCATACCTGCCCTCGTCGGGCTCGACCAAATCGCGATAGCCAAGTAACGCAAACCAAATGACAGCGGCAACGATCACCGTAAGTCGTACAAAGCTCGCTGTCAAAGTGCTCGCATCCTTTCGTCGTTGATTTACGCCTGTCTCACGGCCGAACAAGCCTGGCGCGATGGAATTCACGGTTATCGTAATCGTAATGGGGGCAATTATAATCACTTGGCACCCGAAACAGGTAGGAAATAGAGTTGCCGCGCCTATCGGCGAGTAACAACCACGCGAATACTGCTTGCCACGTGATTTGGTCCCCTTTAGTCTTCATTTTTGCCATATGGCACCGGGTGTTGGCCCCCTTGGTGGAAGGTTATGTGCCTGTAAGTCAATAAAAAATAAACGAAAATTAACAAAATTTAGAGAATCCCTATATAATACGAGCGAGTGAGTAACGGAGTAGTAGGTTTGGACCGGCAATGTTAGATTGGTTACGGCAGGCCGCACGCGGTTTGGGACGGCAAATGGATTCAGGGAAGCAGCAGATGCAGTCAGGGACGGGCGCTGATCCGCGCGTTATCGCACGTGCGGAGCATAATATTTCGCGCGCCAATATCAGCGAGCCAGCACTCAAGGTTTTATACCGGCTGCGGAATGCCGGTTATGAAGGCTATCTGGTCGGCGGCAGTGTGCGCGATATGTTGCTTGGTCGTGAACCCAAAGATTTTGATATCGCCACCAATGCCCATCCAGAACAAGTTCAAGCGCTATTTCGCAATTGTCGTCTGATCGGACGGCGTTTTCGCCTGGCCCACGTGTTGTTCGGGCGTGAAGTCATCGAGGTCGCCACCTTTCGTGGCCGTGGCATTGATGATGCGCAGGACGGCGGTTTGGAAGTCGAAGAAGACGGCCGTATTCTGCGCGATAACGTCTATGGCACCCTGGAAGAAGATGCCTGGCGCCGCGATTTCACTGTCAACGCACTGTATTACAACATCGAGAATTTTTCGGTCGTTGATTACACCGGTGGCATGAATGATTTGGAAGCCGGTGTATTGCGCATGATCGGGGACCCCTTGCAGCGTTATCGTGAAGACGCGGTGCGTATGTTGCGTGCCGTGCGGTTTGCCGCCAAAATCGGTTTTCGCATCGACGCCGATTCTGAGAAGGCGATTTATGAGCTGGGACATTTACTGAGTAATATTCCCTCTGCCCGTCTGTTCGATGAAGTGCTCAAACTTTTCCTGGGCGGTTGTGCGGTGCAAACATTCGAGTTGTTGCGCCATTATCACTTGTTCGAACACCTCTTCCCGCAGACCGAAGTCAGCCTGGCGCAGGAAGAACAAAATTTCCCTTTGACGTTAGTATTGCGGGCGCTTGCCAATACCGATAGCCGTATCGCGGAAGGCAAACCAGTCACCCCCGCATTTTTGTATGCCGCATTATTGTGGGAACCAGTGCGCATGGAAATGCAGCGGCGCATGGAATCGGGTGAAGATGAATTGCCGGCCTTAACCTCCGCTGCGTATTTTGTGATCGAACAACAACTGGCTGCGACTGCGCTACCGCGCCGCTTTAGCACGCCAATGGTAGAGATCTGGCAGTTACAGCCACGCCTGATCAATCGTAGCGGGCGCCGCGCCTATCGTTTACTGGAACATCCACGTTTTCGCGCGGCTTATGATTTCCTGTTGTTGCGCGTGGATGCAGGTGAGGCGGAACAATCACTGGCGGATTGGTGGACTGAATTTCAGGTTGCGGATGAATCACGGCGTCAGATGATGATTGATGAATGTTCATCGGGCGGACCTCGTGCCCGGCGCGGTGGCCGGCGTCGTAGTGGTCGCAAGAACACTGCCAAGAAACATGCCAGTGAATAAAGAAGTCGTGGCCTACATTGGCCTCGGCAGCAATCTTGACAATCCCGAGCGTCATTTGAGTCAAGCCTGTGTTGATCTGGCCAATATTCCGGCAACACAACTGCAGCAAGTTTCCAGTTTGTATCGCAGCGTGCCGCTGGGACCGCCACAGCCAGATTATATCAATGCGGTAGCGGCATTGATCACGCGCCTGAGTCCGCAGGACTTGCTCGCGAATTTGCAGGCAATAGAACAACGCCATGGTCGAGTGCGCGAGCAACATTGGGGCCCACGAACCCTGGATCTTGATTTGTTGCTGTATGGTGATCAGGTGATCACGACCCCGGACCTGACCGTGCCCCACACCGGGCTGCTGGAACGAAATTTTGTCCTGATCCCGCTATTTGAAATTGCACCCAAGCTCCAGTTGCCGGACAATCAAAGTCTGGAGACCCTGGCGGTGGCCTGTCCCCGCGAAGGTCTGGAGCGGTTGGTAATTGAGGAATGAGTGAAGGTGGATAGACCGGGCTATATCGTAGTGGAAGGGCCGATCGGCGTCGGCAAGACCAGTCTGGCGCAGCGGCTGGCGGCCTCGTTCAATACTGAGCTGATGTTGGAAGAACCGGAAGACAATCCATTCCTTGAACGTTTCTACAAAGATCCGCGTCACGCCGCCTTGCCGGCGCAGTTATTTTTTCTGTTTCAGCGCGTGAATCAATTACGCGAACTGCAACAGGGCGATTTGTTTCAACCGGTACGGGTCGCCGATTTTCTGATCGAAAAAGATCGGCTCTTTGCGCAAATCACGCTCAACGATGATGAATTCGCGCTCTATGAGCAGGCATACCAATTATTGGCGGTACAGGCGCCACCACCGGATCTGGTGATTTATCTGCAAGCCCCGGTGCCGGTGCTGTTGGATCGTATTAGCCGCCGCAATCGTCATTATGAGGCACATATCGACAGCACCTATTTGCAACGTCTGGTCGATGCCTATGCCCGTTTCTTTTATCACTATGCCGCGTCGCCATTGTTGATCGTCAACGCCGCTGAGATCGATCTCGTCAATAACGAAATGGACTACAATGCGTTGTTAGAACAAGTGGCCAAGACGCGTAGCGGCCGTCATTACTTCAATCCTTTGCCTTTTGACGACAGATAACGGGAAATAATCATGTCTAAACAGCAGGCGCCAGTAACGTTAACCCGTTTGCGGCAGATGAAGGCCGCAGCTGAGAAGTTCGCTTGCCTGACCGCCTATGATGCCAGTTTCAGCCGCATCCTCGACGAGTGTGGTGTCGATGTGATTCTGGTCGGCGATTCGCTGGGGATGGTGATTCAGGGACAGGACACCACTGTGCCGGTGACCATGGACGACATGATCTATCACAGTCGCGCCGTGGCGCGTGGTTGCCATCATGCGTTGCTGATGGTGGATATGCCATTCATGGCCAGCGCTACTGTCGAACAAGCGTTCATCAATGCCGCGCGCTTGATGCAAGAGGGCGGCGCCCAGATTATCAAGCTCGAAGGCAGCGGTATGCAGCTGGAATTGGTGCGTGAATTGGCACTGCGTGGTATTCCAGTGTGCGCGCATCTTGGTTTGCAGCCACAGGTAGTCCACAAACTTGGCGGCTACAAAGTGCAAGGCCGCGAGGCTGCCGCTGCTCAGGCAATGCTCGAGAGTGCCATTGCGTTGGAGCAGGTGGGGGCGGATATGCTGCTGCTGGAATGCGTGCCCGCCGCGCTGGCGACAAAGATTACACAAGCGGTATCGGTACCGGTGATCGGTATTGGTGCCGGTGTCAATTGCGATGGTCAAGTGCTGGTGCTTTACGATGTGCTCGGCATTTCACCCAAGACGCCGCGTTTTGCCCAAAACTTTCTCGAAGCAGGCACTATCCGCGGCGCCGTCACTGCGTTTGTGGATGCCGTGCATGCGGGTAAGTTTCCGGATAGCGCGCATACGTTTGAATAAGTTTAGCGTCGTGGCTTGCCGCGTGCCGGCTTAGCGGCGGCGTCCGTGCTGTATTGTTTTACATTGGCCGTCGTGTTTTCCAACAGGCGGCTGCTTTCCTTGAGAATGAATTCAAGAAACGTCCTGGCGGCGAGCGACAGCTTTTTGCCTTTGAGATGCACGGCATGCCAGTGATAGCGGAGGGGGAATCCTTCGACGTCCAGAATCGACACATGGTGCCCCGCCAGTTCCAGACGCAGGCTGTAGAGCGACAGCACCGATATCCCCAAGCCCGCCATGACGCCCTGCTTGATTGCCTCGCTGCTGCCGAGTTCCATGTAGGGATTGATCTCCAGCTGTTGCTTTACGAATAAGCGCTCTACGGCCTGCCGCGTGCCCGATCCGGATTCGCGCACCAGCAGCCGTTCCTCCGCGATGCGTTGCAGGGGAATGCGTTTGCTGCGTGCGAGCGGATGCTGGGGGCTGGCGACCACCACCAACGTGTTTTCCAGGAACGGGTGCGTCTCGGCATTCAGATCGTCGGGGATGTGGCCCATGATGACCATGTCATCCTTGTTTTCCGTCAGACGCTGGATGACTTTTTCCCGGTTGGTTACCGACAGATGGGGTTCAACTCGTGGGTACGCCTGCAGGAAGGCCCCCAGTAGATGTGGCATGAAATATTTTGCGGTAGTGACTACCGAGATTCTGAGCGGACCTCCGATGACACCTTGCAGATTCAGCACCTCATCCTTCATGGTCTCGAGTCGCCCCAGCACATCCTGGACCGCCTGATACATCGCCTGCCCTGCTTCGGTGAGATAAATCCGCTTGCCGATCTGCTCGAACAACGGAAGACCTACGCTGTCTTCGAGTCGTTTGATCTGGATCGACACCGCTGGCTGAGTGAGAAACAGTTCCTCGGCCGCGCGCGTGAAGTTGCGCAGGCGCGCAACCGATTCGAAGAGTCGCAATTGTTGTAGGGTGAGGTGCATGCCAACCATTTACTCTAGTAAATCATGACAATAAAAACTATTAAGTGTTTTTTATCGTAGATCCTCCCTATAGTCAATCCGGCTAGAGCACACCGTCTCGCATTAAAACAATTCATTAGGAGGTTTTATGGGCAAGTCTGAAGCCATTACTAACGCCAAGGAGCGTTACAAGTCCGGCGTTATTCCGTATAAGAAAATGGGCTATTGGGAGCCGTCATACGTCCCCAAGGAGACCGACGTGATCGCGCTGTTTCGCATTACGCCCCAGGAAGGCGTGGATGCGGAGGAAGCTGCGGCTGCGGTCGCTGGCGAATCCTCCACCGCCACCTGGACTGTGGTGTGGACCGATCGCCTGACTGCCTGCGAACTTTATCGCGCCAAGGCCTATCGTGTGGACCCGGTGCCTAACACGGGTCCAGGGACGAAGTCTGAACAGCAGTATTTCGCCTATATCGCCTACGACCTCGACTTGTTCGAGCCGGGTTCCATCGCCAACCTCACCGCGTCCATCATCGGCAACGTGTTCGGCTTCAAAGCGGTGAAGGCGTTACGCCTGGAAGACATGCGCATTCCCGTCGCGTATCTCAAGACCTTCCAGGGTCCGGCGACCGGCATCGTGGTCGAGCGCGAACGTCTGGACAAATTCGGCCGTCCGCTGCTCGGCGCAACGACCAAGCCCAAATTGGGATTGTCCGGCCGCAATTACGGGCGTGTGGTATACGAGGCATTGAAGGGTGGTCTCGACTTCGTGAAAGACGACGAGAACATCAACTCGCAACCTTTCATGCACTGGCGCGACCGTTTTCTCTATTGCATGGAGGCGGTGAACAAGGCGTCCGCCGCTACGGGTGAAGTGAAAGGCCACTACCTCAACGTCACCGCCGGCACCATGGAGGAGATGTACGAACGCGCCGAATTCGCCAAGTCGTTGGGTTCGGCCATCATCATGATTGATCTCGTCATCGGCTACACCGCGATTCAATCCATGGCCAAGTGGGCGCGCAAGAACGACATGATCCTGCATTTGCATCGTGCTGGTAACTCGACTTATTCGCGCCAGAAGAATCACGGCATGAACTTCCGCGTGATTTGCAAATGGATGCGCATGGCCGGCGTCGACCACATCCACGCCGGTACGGTGGTGGGCAAGCTCGAGGGCGATCCGCTCATGATCAAGGGCTTTTACGACACACTGCGCGAGACTCACACGCCAATGAGCCTGGAGAATGGTCTGTTCTTCGAACAGGATTGGGCTTCGCTCAATAAAGTGATGCCCGTTGCCTCAGGCGGTATCCATGCCGGCCAGATGCATCAGTTGCTGACGTATTTGGGTGAGGACGTTGTACTGCAATTCGGCGGCGGTACCATCGGCCATCCCATGGGCATCCAGGCCGGGGCGGTTGCGAACCGCGTGGCACTCGAAGCCATGGTGCTGGCGCGCAACGAAGGCCGCGATATTTGGAACGAAGGTCCGCAGATTCTGGATGCGGCCGCGAAGTGGTGTTCGCCGCTTAAGGCCGCGTTGGAAACGTGGAAGGACATCACATTTAACTATGAGTCCACTGACACCGCGGATTTCGTACCGACGGCCACGGCCAGCGTCTAAACAAGGAATACAGGAGAAATTACCATGATGACCAATCACGGCAATCGCATTACGCAGGGGCAGTTTTCGTTTCTGCCCGATCTGACCGATGCGCAGATCACCGCGCAGATCAAATACGCGCTCAAAAACGGATGGGCTGTAAACGTCGAGTACACCGACGATCCGCATCCACGCAACACCTATTGGGAAATGTTCGGCATGCCCATGTTCGATCTCAAGGATCCAGCGGGGATCCTCATGGAGATCAACAACTGCCGCAAGACCTTTTCCAATCATTACGTCCGGGTCACGGCATTCGATTCCACACGCGGCTGGGAAACGCCCCGCATGTCGTTTCTTGTCAACCGCCCCAAGAACGAGCCAGGTTTCGGGCTAGTGCGGCATGAGACAGAGGGACGCAATATCCGCTACACCGTGCATAGCTATGCCACGGATAAACCGGAAGGAGAACGGTATTGATTTGAAGTAGGCGACTAAAACGGTGGTGGGCCTTAAGGTCCACCACTTGTCGTTAAAACAGGAAACCATTGCATGAGTAATAGCCAGTCTTCGCAAATCGACATTGGGGACGAGACACAAGTGGATCTGGAGGCCGAATTCAAGGCCTCCAATATTCAGGAGATACTGGATAAACTCGACCAGGAACTGATCGGTCTCAAGCCCGTTAAAACTCGCATCCGCGAGATTGCAGCGCTGCTGTTGGTCGATCGTCTGCGCAAGCAGTTTTCGTTAAGCGCCGAGACGCCAACTTTGCACATGTGTTTCACCGGCAATCCAGGTACTGGCAAGACTACGGTAGCGATGCGCATGGGTGAGATATTAAAGCGGCTTAGCTACGTGCGCGAAGGTCATCTCGTCACGGTGACGCGCGACGATCTTGTCGGTCAGTACATTGGTCATACTGCGCCGAAAACGAAAGAAGTCATCAAGAAAGCGATGGGCGGCGTGCTGTTCATCGATGAAGCCTATTATCTGTACAAACCCGAAAACGAGCGCGACTACGGACAAGAGTCCATCGAGATCCTGTTGCAGGTCATGGAAAACAATCGCGACGATCTGGTGGTGATCCTGGCTGGCTACAAGGACAAGATGGATAAGTTTTTCCAAAGCAATCCTGGTATGCGTTCGCGCATCGCCCATCACGTCGATTTTCCAGACTATACGGCGCAGGAACTGTTGCAAATCGCCAAGCTCATGCTGGTCCGCCAGAACTATCGCTTCACCCCAAACGGCGAGCAAGCGTTTTCTGAATACCTCAAGCTGCGGATGACCCAGCCACACTTCGCCAACGCCCGCTCGGTGCGCAACGCCCTGGACCGTGCGCGCCTGCGTCAGGCCAACCGGCTATTTGCCAATCCTAAAAAGAAACTTACCAAGACCGATTTGATCTCAATCGAGGCAGAGGACGTATTGGCCAGCCGAGTATTCAGCGAAGGGCGAAGCGATGGCGATGGGTAGAAGTGAAACGGAGGCGGCGATCTTGCCCAGTCGAACAACACCACTGGCACTGCGCACCATGCGCAAGACTATCGAGGCATCGGTTTACGACCATATGCGACTGGGATTGAAACGGCTAGGTACACCATTGCGAGTGGCGGTACCGGGACATCGCGGTCTCGAGGTGATATTGGATGATCGGATCTGGTTGTGTGTGGACGCCACTGCCGAGGATCAACCGGTAATGGCGTGGCAGGATTTCGCCAGCCAGGGCCGAAGCGATTTGCAGACGCCGGTATCTTGTACGTTAGAGCTCTATCATCGCTTTGCCGGTCTGGTGATGGGTTCAGTTTTGGATTCATTGAACGAGGCCCTGAACGAGCGACTCAAGAACAAGTCGCAATGAACAACGTGCCGCAGTGAGGCATGCGGCAGCCACCAGCGTCACAGGAGCGAAACATGGCGTTAGTGAATATGCGCGAGCTGCTATACCACGCTTACAGCAACCATTATGCGGTGGGCGCCTTTGATATTGTTAGCCTCGATTTTCTGCAAGGCGTTTTGCGCGGCGCAGAACAGTGCCGCGCCCCGGTGATTCTGAATTTCGTCGTCCCTCAATTCAAATATTATGATTTTGAACTGCTGATCGCCGCTGCCGTCGCTGGTGCGCGGCGCAGTTCCGTGCCCGTTGCGCTGCACCTGGATCACGCCCCTGATCTGGAATGCGTCGTCCGCGGCATTCGTCACGGCTGCAATAGCGTGATGATCGATGGTTCGCAACTCTCCTTCGAGCAAAATGTCGAATTGACGCGTGCTGTGGTGCAAACCGCGCATGCTTGCGGGATTCCGGTGGAAGGCGAATTGGGTGTTTTGGCCGGCTATGCTGGTGATGACTCCGCTGAAGAAACGCAGGGCATTTACACCTCACCGGATGAAGCGCGCCTTTATGTGCGCCAGACAAAAGTGGATTTTATGGCGGTCTCGATCGGCACTGCGCACGGTATCCGTCAGGGACAATTTCGTTTCGAGTTGGATCTGGAGCGCCTGGCGCACATCAATAGATTAGTCGGTGTTCCGCTGGTTATTCACGGCGGCAGTGGCTTAACGGATGCGCAGTGTGCCTGCCTGATTGATCGAGGCGCGGCGCGGATTAATTACTACAGTGCGTTGTCGCGGCTTGCGGCGCGGCGCATGCGAAGTAACTGCCTGGAAAACACCACGGCAGGCGCGGCCGCCTTGAATGAGGGCGTGACTGAGGTGGTTAGCAGGGAAGCGGAGCGCTGCTTGAACGTGTGGGGCGCAGCTCGGCGCGCCGATACCGTGTTCGCCGAGGTGTCATCCTGGAACGAAGTGGAGCATCTCATCATCTACAACGCGCATGATGGAGACGAACAGCAGATCGAAGCGATGATGGCCGAAGGCCGGCGTGTGCTCGCTACCATCCCCGGCGTACGCCGCGTCTTTACCGGCCGCGCGCAAAGGGAAGAGGCGAAGTACCGCTACTGCTGGCTGGTGCGCTTCGCGCATCCCAAGGTCGTGGAAAGCTATCGTGATCATCCCGATCACGTAGCCTTCGCCGACGTGCAGTTTCGTCCGCTGTCGGGCGGTCGCATTAGTATCGATTATCAGGCCGTGGAATCGGCGGGTGAAGGGTTCTCGTGTAAAGGGCTTTGACTGCTTTATATTTGTAGATATACCCCCTCCCACTTTGACTCCTATGCCGCAATTTCAAACGTATCCTCATTTCTCTGATTCCAATGACAAGGCCACCTTTTCGTTTCTTCCAATTTTATACCACCAATTTATCATTGTTATAGTCCCAATTAGAATTTGGGAGCGTCAAGGGGGTTGGTATGAGTCGTGAAGTAGGTGGAGATCTGTAATACCATTACCGGTCTTGGTAGGTGACGGTTGAAAGGGGCCTTGACGACACACGAGTTGTTTGTTGTGCTTGTTTCAGGTCTTGGTAGGTGACGGTTGAAAGGGGCCTTGACGGCATGAACATCGGGCACACGATTGCGGATATCCGCTCGCAGGTGGCGACATGGAAGGGGAATGGGCAGAAGATCGCCTTCGTCCCGACGATGGGGAATCTCCATGCCGGTCATTTGGCGCTGGTGACGGCGGCGAAGCAGCGGGCTGACCGGGTGGTGGTGAGCATTTTCGTTAATCCACTGCAATTTGGGCCGAATGAAGATTTCGCCAAATACCCGCGAACGCTGGAGGCTGACACCAACGCTCTGCGCGGCGTGGGGGCTGATTTGCTGTTCTTGCCCGAGGTTGGCGAGATCTATCCCCAAGGTCAGCAGGCGGCGACCAAGGTGGAAGTGTCTGAGGTTTCCGAAGGGCTTTGCGGCGCCTTCCGCCCGGGCCATTTTGCCGGTGTCGCCACCGTTGTCACCAAGCTGTTCAATATCGTGCAGCCGGATTTGGCCCTGTTCGGCAAGAAGGATTACCAGCAGCTCCAGGTTATACGCCGGATGGTGGCCGATCTCTGTTTTCCGATTGAAATCATTGGGCTGGATACAGTGCGTGAGCCCAATGGCCTGGCCATGAGCTCGCGTAATGGCTATCTCTCGTCTGCCGAGCGGGAGCAGGCCGTCGTCCTTTATCGTAGCCTGAAACAGGCCGTGGACCGCCTGCGGGCGGGTGATCAGGACTATGCCCGGATCGAAGCAACAGGGATGGCCGAACTTCAGGCTCATGGTTTCCGGCCGGACTATTTCAGTATCCGCCGCGCCGATAACCTCGCCACTGTTGAGGTTGGGAAGCCATTGGTGGTCCTCGTTGCCGCTTGGCTGGGTGGAACCCGCCTCATCGATAATGTTGAGGTATAAATGCGCTGAAGCCGCGCTGGCGGCGTTGCAAACGGGCTCAAAATGTTCATTTACTGCGTGTAGCCCCCGCTTTTTCGCCTGCTTGCGCCTACTTTTGGTGCCATCATCGGCTTGATCGCATTTATAGAACTAACCTACAATTGATCAGCTGCCGATAAATCTGGATAATGGCGAACCTTGCGCCAGACGCAGGGTCAAAATATTTAGGTATGTCGGTCGAGGAGGAGCTTTAGACACAATGCAACACGTCATGTTGAGAACCAAGATCCACAGGGCCCGGGTCACCCACTCCGAGCTGCAATACGAGGGTTCTTGCGCCATTGATGGTGATTTGTTGGATGCTGCGGGTATCCGTGAGTACGAGCAGATCCACATCTATAACATCAATAACGGCGAACGCTTTGTCACCTATGCTATTCGCGCCGAAGCCGGTACCGGCATCATTTCCATCAATGGCGCTGCCGCACATAAGGCCAGCCCCGATGATCTGGTCATCATCTGCGCCTATTCCACGCTCGATGAAAAAGAACTGGCCAATTTCAAGCCGAATTTGATTTACGTCGATCGCGATAACCGCATTACCAGTCGCAGTGACAAGATTCCGCTGCAGAAAGCGTCTTAAAATAAGCTCGTATTATCTTCAGATTATGTCCGCCACCTGGCGGGCATTTTTCTTTTTGAAAATCGTCCAGTAATGGGCCAGCAAGTCTCGATGTGAACGATAGTGGTGCATTTTCGCGCTCGATGAAGAACAATTTTCTTGTCATATCAATGTAATAAGTAGTTGGCAAACTTTCTGCATTACTTTGGGGTATTAGATTGCAGAAAGGGAGTTTGCATGAGTACTGCCAGTTATATCAGCGTTATCGAACGTTATCACGAGTATCGCAATGCCATTCACGAATTGATGGCTTCGATGCTCAACAGTTTGGGTGAAGAGCGTATTCTCGAAGATAAGGCAGCGCAGTGCCGTGCAATGGAGCGGCTGAGCGGGGCTTATCCTTTTGTAGAGATATTGTTCGTGCTGAATTCACAGGGAATACAGACCAGCGACAATATTACGGTGAGCAGCAAGCATCCCAAGGCCTATAGCGGTCAAGGTCGTGATCGAAGTCAGCGGCCTTATTTTCGTTTGGCGCGCGCTTCTTCCAGTGTAGTGGTGACCGAGCCGTTTCTGTCGTCTACTAATCGCAAGTTGTGTGTCGCCGCCGCTGTGCGCTGGCCGAATCCTGAGGATAACGGCGATGATTATTTGGTGCTGGAAGTGGATGTGGCCGGGGTGATTGAGTTCCTGATGGGGGATGGTGCGCGGAGCAGATTTCAGCCATTGTTCAAGGGAATTTACAGTGCGATTGTAATCGGGCTTTTTTTCGTGGTGGGTGTGCTGTTATTTTCCGCCTGGACAGAGATTTGTGAGCTATTCCGCGGTGAAGCCGAAGGCGGTGACCATCGCTTGAAGCCATTCGGCGTGATTATTTTTCTGACCTTGGCGCTGGCGGTATTCGATTTGGGAAAGACGACACTGGAAGAAGAAGTGTTAATGCACAAAGATGTTTTCCGCCACAGCTCGACGCGGCGCACTATTACGCGATTTATCGCGGCTATACTTGTGGCGGTGTCAATCGAGTCATTGTTGTTAATGTTTAAGGCAGCATTGGGGAATATAACAACTTTGGTGCCCGCAGTGTGGATGATGGTCGCGGCAGTCGGATTACTGATCGGTCTGGGTATTTATGTGTATCTTGGTGCGCGAGCTGAGGCGCTGTTATTGTCTATCCAGAGGCCGGGATTGGTGAATAATTCAAAGTCGGTGGTGGGTGATTAAAGGGTTATCGGGCGCAAAGTGTTCCGACACCCCATGAAATCATGGATGTCGGAGCTGAATAGATTGTTAACCTGTGTTTCGTACCCCGGCGGCAATGGCGTTGATGGTGCGCAGCAGCGGATCGAGCCAGACAGCGCGTTCTTCTTCCGGCAGATTGGTGTCGCGGTAGCGTTTGAGTAGGGTAATCTGGATGTGGTTGAGCGGGTCCAGATAAGGGTTACGCCGATTCAGTGACCAGAGCAGGGTCGGGTTATCCTCGAGCAGCGCGTTGGCCTGGGCGACGCGGAGGAAGTTTTTGACCGTGTGGTCGTATTCGTTACGTATCCGGGGGAAGATGCTGTTTGTGGTCTCGGGGTCGAGGCAGAGTTCGGCATATTCGGCGGCAATGCCCATGTCGGCCTTGAACACGGCCATCTGGGTATTGCTAAGCAGGGCGCGGAAATATGGCCAGTCCTGATACATCGCTTGCAAGGTGGAGATTCGCTCCGGCGAGTTGTTGCACCAGCGTTCGAGGGCGGTACCAATACCATACCAGGCAGGCAGGGTGTGGCGTGATTGCGCCCAGCCGAAGACCCAGGCGATGGCGCGCACGGAACTCTTCGAACGATCACCTTTGGTGCGATGCGAAGGACGCGATCCGATATTGAGCAGGCCGATTTCGCTGAGTGGTGTGGCTTCGTAGAAATAATCGAGAAATTTCGGTGTGTGGTCGGTGAGATCGCGATACGCCTGTTCACCATCACGTACCAGCGTGCGCATGATTTCGAGGTATTCCTCCGGTTCCTGCTTGTGCGGTGTGACCAGGGAGCGGCTGGCCTTCATCAGGCCGGTGGCGCCCATGCTGAGTTCGTAGGTGGCGGTTTCCTGGTTGCTGTATTTATACGACAAGACTTCACCCTGTTCGGTGAATTTGATTTCGCCGAAGACGGTACCTGCCGGTTGCGAGAGAATGGCATCATGCGTGGGGCCGCCGCCGCGGCCGATAGAACCACCGCGGCCATGAAACAGGCGGCATTTGATGTCATGTCGCTTGGCAATCGTGGTGATCTTGATTTGTGCTTCGTACAGACTCCAGCTGGAGGCAAGAATGCCGCCGTCCTTGCAGGAGTCGGAGTAGCCGAGCATGACTTCTTGGAGATTACCAGAGTGCTCGATTAACTGGCGGTAGGTGGCATTGCCGAGCAATTGCTCCATCACCGATTCGATGTGGCTTAAATCTTCAATCGTTTCAAACAATGGCGCGATACGAATATCGCAGCGTTGTTCGGCCGGATTGGCGAGATTGGCCAGGCGTGCCAGGAACATGACTTCCATCACGTGGCTGGCGGCATGTGTCATCGAGATGACGTAGCTGCCGAAGGCGCGCGGGCTGATTTCGCGTTGCATGCGGCGCATGACATCAAACACTTCCAGCGTTTGGCGTGTCGCGGGTGTCAGACGTTCACGATCAATGGTCGGTATGCGTTTGTTGACGATCAGCTCAGAGAGTGTGTTGAGCCGTTGCGCTTCGTCGAGATTATTGTAAGTGGTGTTGTCAAATCCTTGTTCGAGCAATTCGGCGACCGCGCTGGTGTGGCGGCCAGATTCTTGCCGCACATCGAGATGCATCAGAAAGAAACCAAAGGTTTCTACTAATCGGATTAAGTCTTTAAGTTTGCCATTGGCGATATTGCCATCACCATGGCTGATTAACGAGTCGCGGATTAAGTAAAGATCTTGCAGTAATTCATGTTCGTTTTCATAAGGATGCCAAGTGCTTTCATGTACCGGTTCACCCAGCATTTTACGCACGGCAGTGAGATTTCGTTCGAGACGATAACGCATCAGGAACAGTTTTCGGCGATAGGGCTCATTACTAAAGCGCTGCGGATCACCGGGGAACGCCAAGCTAAACAGCGGTTCATCCTTTTCCAGTGATTCGGCAAAGGCTCGGGACGGATGGCAAAGCGAACTTGATAGCGTCAGGATGCGTGTTAATTCTGTTAATCGATTGAGATATTCGCTGAGCGCGGCGCGGGCCTGGAGTTGGATAGCAAACACGGTCGTAGCAGGAGTGACATTGGGGTTGCCGTCACGGTCACCGCCGATCCAGGAGCCGAAGCGTAGGAAGCTCGGTACCTCGAAGTTATGATTTTCCTCGGCATAGACGCGATTTAATGCGCGTTCGAGAAAGCGATACACGGTGGGCACTGCTTCGAACAAGCAATCCTGAAAATAACCGATTCCGCCGCGAATTTCGTCTTCGACCTTGGGGCGCTGAACACGCACCTCGTCGGTCTTCCACAGAATTTGAATTTCACTTTCAAGCTGGCGCACAAAGTCTTCACGTTCCATTTTGCTCAGGCGATCATCGATGGCGCGTTCACTGATAATGAAAATGCGGCGCATCGATTCTTTTACCATTCGCCGCTTGGCTTCGGTGGGGTGCGCAGTAATGACCGGGTAATAAGCCATATGATCGAGAATGGTCTGAACCTGTTCGGGGCTTAAATTATCCTGTTTGAATTCGCGCAACGTGGCATCGAAAGAGCCGACCCAAAGCGGCTTTTTCGCGCTGGCGCGGAGCATGGCGCGGCGTTGTTCATGCTGCGAGGCTTCTTCGGCGATGTTGACCAGACTGAAATAAATGCTGAAGGCACGGACCACTTGCGTGAGGGTGGCGGGATCGAGGTTGTCGATCAGGCGTGCCAGGCGTTTACGTTTTTGTGGCGTCGGCTCTTCACGTAGGTCGATATAGCCCTTGCGCAGGGCTTCGACGGAGGCATAGACACGGCCGCCGGCCTGGGCGCGCAGAATGTTGCCCAGCGTGTTGCCAAACAATTTGACGCGGGCACGCAGCTTGGTATCGGTCATGAGGCTCACATGTGATCGCGGTTGTGGGTGTCGCCGGGAAGAGTCCGGCCCAACAAAAGGCCAGGATTATACACCCATTAAGTAGCGACGGGGTTAACCCGCGTGGACGGCGCGGTCGCGATGGCTCAGCGCCTCGGCATAGAGGTCCAGATAGTGCTTGGCGCTCTGGTGCCAGCTGAAATCCTGCTTCATGCCATTGGTGATCAGGCTCTGCCAGCGCTGGGGCTGATGACGGTAACAATCGACGGCACGATCAATGGCTATGCGTAGCGCTTCCGGGGTGGCGTGGTCGAAGGTAAAACCGGTGGCGGCGCCCGCAGCGAAGTTTTCCTCGCTGGCATCGATCACGGTGTCTGCCAGCCCGCCAGTGTGGCGCACAATCGGTACCGTGCCATAACGCAGGCTATAAATCTGATTCAATCCACAAGGTTCAAAGCGTGAGGGCATGAGGAACATGTCGGCGCCGGCCTCGACCAGATGCGCCAGTGCCTCGTTGAAGCCGATGAAGACCCCGATTTGCGAGGGATAGGGTTTGGCAAAATCCTGTAGCGCTTTTTGCATTATTTTGTCGCCGCTGCCGACAATGGCGATCTGGGCGCCGAGCTCGATGAGCCGTGGCAGATTGGCCATGATCAGATCCACGCCTTTTTGTTCGACCAGGCGCCCAACCGTGGCCAGTAGCGGTACCTTGGGATCTTGTCGCAGCCCAAATTGTTTTTGCAGGTGTTGTTTGTTGGTGGCCTTGCCATTGAGGTGGCGGGCATCGAAATGCGCGGTCAGACGGGGATCAGTGGCTGGATCCCATTCCTTGTAATCGGCGCCATTGAGGATGCCGCGTAGCCGGTCGCCGCGATGATTGATCAGCCCTTCCATGCCGTGACCGAAGGCCGGGGTGCGGATCTCCTCAGCGTAAGTCGGGCTCACGGTATTGATCATGTCAGCAAAGGCCAGTCCGCCTTTGATGAAGGAGAGGCCATCATAAAATTCCAGGGCGTCAATTCCCCATAGTTGATGCGGGAGTGACAGCAGGGCGAAGGTGTCCTTATGAAAATGGCCGTGATAGGCCAAATTATGGATGGTAAACACCGTTGCCGGACGACGCGGATAAAGCGAGAGCATGGCCGGGATCAGTCCACTTTGCCAGTCGTTGCAGTGAACGATGTCGGGTATCCAGTCCTGCCCCGCTTTGTTGAGAGCAACGCTGACTACTGTCTGGGCAAAGGTGGCGAAGCGTTCGGCATTATCGCCCCAGTCATGACCATCCGGGTCGAGATAGGGGCCGCCGGGGCGGTCGAAATGGGCGGGTGAATCTACTAGATAGAGTTGGACATTGGTGCCGGGAAGTTTGCCGGTCAGCAACCGCACCGTTTCCGGGACGCCTTCCAGTTTCAAACTCGCAAAACACAGTTTTTCTGCCTTTTGCATTGCCGCGCGATAGCCCGGCATGATGATGCGTACATCGTGATGCTGTGCCTTGAGGGCGGGTGGTAAACTACCCGCGACATCGCCCAGGCCGCCGGTTTTGATTAACGGATGCGCCTCGCTGGCGACAAATAAAATATTGTAAATTTTTTTCATAATTATGAGGTAGTGTATCCGTTTATTCTTAAGTTTTCCGCTAATTAGACGACCATATAGATAGAATCAAGACTCAGCTAGCAAGATATTGAAAAAGATCCGGCCAAGTTTGTCTATTCTTTTCTAAGTAGGGTTTGTTGGGGTTGACCAGGTAAGGTCGAAATGTTTTTTTGAGAGGATAATCCAATGCGGATGGCAATGATCGGTTTGGGCAAGATGGGTGGCAACATGACACGCCGCTTGCGCCGAGGGGGAGTTGAGGTGGTCGGTTTTAACCGCTCGCAAGACATCGTTAAAACTCTGGTCAAAGAAGAAGGCATGATTGCAGCCAGCTCGCTGGCGGACGCGGTGACAAAATTGAAAGCACCGCGTGTTGTATGGTTGATGCTGCCCGCAGGGGCGCCGACCGAGCAGGCCATTGAAGAATTGATCACGTTGCTGGAGCAAGGTGATGTTGTCATCGACGGTGGTAATTCCAATTATCACGACAGCCAACGCCGTGGCGCGCTGCTGGAGCAGCATGGTATCGGTTTTGTCGATGCCGGAACGTCTGGCGGTGTCTGGGGTTTGGAGAACGGTTACTGTTTGATGGTGGGTGGCACACCGAGTGCAGTGCGCACCATCGAACCAGCGATCAAGGTGTTGGCGCCGGGCAAGGATTACGGCTGGGCGCATGTCGGGCCTGCAGGCGCGGGTCACTTCACCAAAATGATTCACAACGGCATTGAATACGGCATGATGCAGGCGATGGCCGAAGGTTTTGCCTTGATGCGCGGCAAGAAAGAATTCAATCTCGATCTGGCACAGATTTCGGAATTGTGGCGTCACGGTTCGGTGGTGCGCAGCTGGTTGCTGGATTTGACGGCCGATGCCCTGAAGCAGGATCAGAATCTCAAGGATGTCGTACCCTATGTTGCCGATTCCGGTGAAGGCCGCTGGACGGTGATTGAATCCATCGACCAAGGCGTCGCGGCACCGGTATTGAGTCTGGCGCTGCAAATGCGTTTTGCCAGTCAGGATCAGGAAGGTTATGAATACCGTCTGTTGTCGATGATGCGCAATGCCTTTGGCGGTCATGCCGTGAAGAGGGGCGGTGAATGAAGGCTGAGCCTTGCACCATCGTCATTTTTGGCGCGACCGGTAATCTCTCCAGCATCAAATTAATGCCGGCGCTGTTCCGGCTGGAAGCCGAGGGCCGCTTGCCGGGCGAGACTACGATTCTTGCCATTGCGCGGCGGCCATGGAGTCGCGAGCAATGGATTGAAGCCGTGGCGGAGATGTTGAATCAAAAATATCCGCAAGGGTTTGATCGCGCAGTCTTCGAGCGTTTTGCGCAGCGGCTGTATTATCATCAGGGCGATCTCAACGATGACGGCATGTATGAAGGTCTGCGCCGCCGTTTTGTGGAAGAGCAGCATTTTTCGCGCAATGCCATGTTCTATATGTCAATCCGTCCTGCGGAATTCAGTCCGGTGATCGAGCATCTGGGTAAAGTCGAGCTCTTGCAACAACGCGAGGGCTGGCGCCGCGTTATTATCGAAAAACCGTTTGGTTACGACCTGCTCAGCGCGCAAACCTTGCAAAAGGGACTGAGCCGTTTCCTGGATGAATCGCAGATTTATCGCATCGATCATTACCTGGGTAAGGCCACGGTGCGTAATCTGTTGGTGTTTCGGTTTTCCAATTTATTGTTGGAACCGCTCTGGCATCGCAATTACATCGACCACGTGCAGATAACACATTCCGAAACCTTGGGTATCGGCAATCGTGCCGATTATTACGATGGTGCCGGCGCGCTGCGTGACATGATCCAAAGCCATCTCATGCAGTTGCTGGCCCTGGTAGCGATGGAGCCGCCGGCGGGCATGGATGCCGAATCGTTGCGTGATGAAAAGGTAAAGGTGCTGAAATCAGTACGCCCGATTCCGCAAAACGCAGTGCATGCTCATGCCTTCCGCGGCCAATATTCTCACGGTAATGTCGATGGCAAGCCGGTGCCGGGTTATCTTGAAGAAGAGGGTGTGGCACCGAACAGCACCACCGAGACTTATGCTGCGCTCAAACTCTACATTGATAACTGGCGCTGGAAAGGTGTGCCTTTTTACGTGCGTACCGGCAAGCGTCTGGCGGAGTCCAAATCAGCAATTGTCATTCGTTTTAAACATCCACCGCAGCAATTGTTCCGCGATACGCCGGTTGAGCAATTCAAGTCCAACTGGATCATGCTCGGTATTCAGCCTAACGATTGCCTGAAGATGGAGATCAATGTCAAGGAATACGGTACCGCGATGAAGACACGCCTCATCAGTCTGGATGCGAGTTATCATGACAAGAGCGCCAAAATCGCCGATGCTTATGAAGACTTGTTGCTGGACGTGATGAAGGGCGACCATTCGCTGTTTTTGCGCTACGATGAAGTGGAGTGGGCTTGGCGCGTGGTGGACCCGATCCTCAAGGTCTGGTCGATGGAACGGGACTTCATCAATACCTATACCGCCGGCACCTGGGGGCCGCGAGGCACCTACCGGCTGTTCGATCGCGAGGATCAGTTCTGGCGGCACTCGCTGGATGTCGATGGCAATGACGTGAGCTCTGAGGCTTACTAGAATATAAATAAATGTAGGGTGGGTTAGCCGAAGGCGTAACCCACCAAGTGTGCCGTTAGGCACTCATAAAAAATGTTTTGTGTTGCTGCGCAATGCTTGGTGGGTTACGCAAAAAACGCTAACCCACCCTACATTTAGCCCTTTACGCGGGCAATGTAGGGGCAGATAATAAAACCATAATTACAACCCGAGGGTTACATGGGGATCAGTAAGACAGTGGCATGGCAAGCCCTGCAGTCGCATTATCAGGACATGCAGAATGTTCATATGCGCGACATGTTTGCCGCGGATTCCGGCCGGTTTAACAAGTTTTCCCTTCAGTTCGAAGATGTTCTTCTCGACTATTCCAAAAATTGCATCGATCAACGAACGCTGAAGCTGCTTTGCGATCTGGCGCGTCAGGCCGATGTCGAGGGTTGGCGTGATCGCATGTATAGCGGTGACAAGATCAATTGCACCGAAGATCGCGCCGTACTCCATATCGCACTGCGCAATCGCAGTAACAGGCCGATTGACGTCGATGGTGAAAATGTCATGCCTGCCGTCAATGCCGTGCTCGATAAAATGAAGCATTTTTGTGAGGCCGTGCGTAACGGCCAGTGGCGCGGTTTTAGCGGCCAGCGGATTACCGATGTCGTCAATATTGGAATTGGTGGCTCGGATCTGGGGCCAGCAATGGTCACCGAAGCGCTCACACCCTATGGCCGCAGCGATCTGCGCGTGCACTTTGTCTCCAATATCGACAGTACCCATTTGCTCGAAACACTCAAAAAGCTCGACCCGCACAGTACCTTGTTCATTGTCGCCTCCAAGACCTTCACTACCCAGGAAACCATCATCAATGCCCGCTCGGCCAAGGACTGGTTACTTGAAGCGAGTGGCGATGAACACAGCGTGGCCAAACATTTTGTCGCACTTTCCACCAACACCGCAGAAGTGACGCGCTTCGGCATCGATCCGAAGAATATGTTCGAGTTCTGGGATTGGGTTGGTGGCCGGTACTCGTTATGGAGCGCGATTGGGCTTTCGATTGCGGTTTATATTGGTTTTGAGCAATTCGAGGAGTTGCTGGCCGGTGCGCATGCTATGGATGAGCATTTCCGCAACGCGCCACTCGAAAAAAACATGCCAATAATCCTGGCGCTGCTTGGTATCTGGTACAACAATTTCTTTGGCGCGCAAACACACGCCATCATGCCCTATGACCAATACCTGCGTCGCTTTCCCGCCTATTTTCAACAAGGCGATATGGAAAGCAACGGCAAACATGTGACCCGTGATGGCGCGCCGGTCGATTGCAATACCGGGCCGGTGATCTGGGGACAACCCGGCACCAACGGTCAACATGCGTTTTATCAACTGATACATCAAGGGACAAAATTAATCCCCTGCGATTTTCTCGCCGCCGTCGAATCGCACAACCCGCTCGGCGAACATCATCAAATTCTGCTCGCCAATTTCTTCGCCCAGCCCGAAGCATTGATGAAAGGCAAGACCGAGGCTGAAGCCCGTGCCGAGCTGGTCGCCGCCGGAATGAGTGGTGCGGCATTGGAAAAATTGCTGCCGCATAAAGTATTCGATGGTGACCGACCCTCGAATTCAATTCTCTATCAAAAACTCACGCCGCGAACACTGGGCAGCTTGATTGCGATGTATGAACACAAGATATTCGTCCAAGGTATCATCTGGAATATCAATTCCTTCGACCAGTGGGGCGTGGAGTTGGGTAAACAGCTTGCCAAGGCTATACAGCCTGAGTTACGGGATGGGAAGTCGGTCACCAGCCATGACGCGTCTACCAATGGCTTGATTAATTACTATAAGAAACTGAGGGGATAATGTTAAGGTGGATTAGCCGGGGCGTGGCATATCTACTCTGCACCTAAGGAACCTCTGATTAATCCGCAGACGCTGCTTCAGCGGATTAATCAGAGGTTCCCTAACCTAAACCCTGGCGCCATCATCGCAGCCCCGTCCTTCCTGAGGGGATTAATAACCTTCTGTATTTTAAATAAATTTATACATTCGCGACGTGGGTCGAAAGTGCAATTTCCTTGACCTCGGCGGCCAAAAACACGATCATATCGCCTTTTTCCAGGCGGCTAGGGCCATAGGCCCTTTAAATATAAATAGATACCACTGATATTTTTACAGTTTTGGGGTCTAACGTTTGGGATTGCGTTTTCATCGCTCGCCCTGTCTATTAGCCTGGCAAATTGAATTTTTTAAGAGGTTGGAGCCAATGTCTCAGCAAACACAGTTACCCGATATCGACGCCGTGGAAACCCAGGAGTGGATTGAAGCGCTGGAATCGGTGATTGAAAACGAGGGCGTCGAGCGGGCTCACTTTTTGCTCGAGCAGTTGATCGACAAGGCGCGCCGTTCGGGTGCGAACCTGCCGTATTCGCCAAACACAGCCTATGTGAACACGATTCCGCCGCACCTTGAAGCGCAGATTCCCGGCGATCAGGCGCTGGAAGACCGGATTCGCAGCTACATCCGCTGGAACGCGATGGCGATGGTGGTGAAGGCGAATCGCAAGAGTACGGAGTTGGGTGGTCATATCGCGACCTTCGCTTCGGCAGCAACCTTGTACGATGTGGGTTACAGCCATTTTTGGCATGGCCCAAACGATGTCACTCGCGGTGATTTGATTTATTTCCAGGGCCATGCCGCGCCGGGTATGTATGCGCGTGCCTATATTGAGGGGCGTTTGACGGAGGAGCAGTTGGATCGTTTTCGTCAGGAAGTGGATGGCAATGGTTTGTCATCCTATCCGCATCCGCATTTGATGTCGGAGTTCTGGCAGTTCCCAACGGTTTCCATGGGCCTGGGGCCGATCATGTCGATTTATCAGGCGCGATTCATGAAGTATCTGCAAGATCGCGGCCTGTCGGATACCACGGGTCGCAAGGTGTGGGGGTTCCTGGGCGATGGTGAAACCGATGAGCCGGAGAGCCTGGGGGCGATTTCACTCGCGGGCCGTGAAAAACTTGATAATCTGATTTGGGTGGTGAATTGCAATCTGCAACGTCTGGATGGCCCGGTGCGTGGTAATGGCAAGATTGTGCAGGATCTGGAAGCCAGTTTCCGTGGCGCGGGCTGGAATGTTATTAAAGTGCTGTGGGGTAGCTATTGGGATCCGCTGCTGGCGACGGATACGCATGGTTTGTTACACCAGCGCATGATGGAAGTCGTCGATGGCGATTTGCAGAATTACAAATCCAAAGATGGCGCCTATGTGCGCGAGCATTTCTTTGGTAAATATCCTGAATTGAAGGCGATGGTGGCCAAGATGTCCGATGAGGATATCTGGCGCTTGAACCGTGGCGGTCATGACCCGCACAAGGTATACGCTGCTTATCATGCCGCAGTGAATCATACGGGGCAGCCGACGGTTATTCTGGCGCAAACCGTTAAAGGTTACGGCATTGGCGCCGCAGGTGAGGCGCAGAATCGTACACACTCACAGAAGAAACTTGATGCCGATGAAATGCTGGCCTTTCGCAACCGCTTCAATATTCCATTGAGCGATGAAGATGCAGCAGTAGGCAGGTATTACAAGCCATCTGAAGACAGCCCGGAAATGAAACACATGCGCGAGTGCCGTGCGGCGCTTGGAGGTTACCTGCCGACACGTATCGATAAAGTGACGCCGCTGGAGATTCCGCCGTTATCGGTATTTGATCCGCTGCTGCAAGGCAGCGGTGATCGTGATATGTCGACCACAATGGCCTATGTGCGGATGCTGACTATTCTCTGTCGTGACAAGAACATCGGTAAACATATCGTGCCGATCGTGCCTGACGAGGCGCGCACCTTCGGTATGGAGGGCATGTTCCGCCAGTTGGGGATTTATTCGTCGGTCGGTCAGCTCTATACGCCGCAGGATAAAGACGAAATCATGTTCTATAAGGAAGACAAGAGTGGCCAGATCCTGGAAGAGGGGATCAATGAGGCGGGCTCGATGTCATCCTGGATTGCGGCGGCGACGTCGTATAGTGCGCATGGTGTCAGCACCATTCCGTTCTACATTTATTACTCGATGTTCGGCTTCCAGCGCATCGGCGATTTGGCGTGGGCCTCGGGCGATATGCAAGCGCGCGGTTTCTTGATCGGTGCCACCGCGGGTCGTACCACACTGGCGGGTGAAGGTCTGCAACATCAAGATGGTCATGGTTTGGTGCTGGCGGGTACAATTCCAAACTGCGTCAGCTACGATCCGACATTCAGTTATGAAATGGCCGTGATTATTCATAACGGTTTGGAGCGCATGATTGCCAAGCAGGAAAATGTGTTCTTCTACATCACGTCAATGAACGAAAACTATGTCCATCCGGCCATGCCGGCAGGTGTGGAAGAGGGTATCATCAAGGGCTTGTATTTGTTCCGCGCCGGTGGTGATAGCAAGCGCAAGGTGCAGTTGATGGGATCAGGTACGATCCTGCGTGAAGTGATTGCGGCCGCAGATATGTTGAAGAATGAATGGGATGTCGATGCCGACATTTGGAGTGCCACCAGCTTTAACGAGCTGGCACGCGAGGCCAGCGATTGTGATCGCACGAACCGTTTGCATCCGACGGCGGCGCCCAAGGTGCCGTATGTGACGCGATGTCTGCAAGACCGTGCTGGTCCGGTAATCGCCGCAACGGATTACATCCGTACCTATTCGGATCAGATTCGTAAATGGGTGCCGTCGCGTTATGAAGTGCTGGGTACCGATGGTTTCGGGCGCAGTGATACCCGAGCCCAGTTGCGCAAACACTTTGAGGTCAACAGTTATCACGTCGTGGTTACCGCGTTGAAGGCATTGGCCGATGAAGGTGTTTTACCAGCCACCAAGGTGGTCGAGGCGATCTCCAAGTACGGCATCAATGCCGAAAAAATCAATCCGCTGCACGCGTAATTGGCAGGAGAGTAAAAGATGCTGACAGAAATTCGTGTGCCGGATATCGGTGACTTCAAGGATGTCGAAGTCATTGAGGTGTTGGTGGCTGTGGGTGACACGGTTAAGCCCGAGCAATCATTGATTACAGTGGAGTCCGATAAGGCGGCAATGGAAATTCCGGCGCCGCAAGCCGGTGTGGTCAAGGAACTGAAACTTAAAGTGGGTGATCGTGTTGCCCAAGGTAGTTTGATCTTGATGCTGGAAGCCAGTGCCGAAGCAGTTGCAGCGCCTGCGAAAACGGCCCCCGCGCCCAGCAAGCCAGCCACAGCTGTGCCAGCGAGAACAGCAGCGCCTGCGCCACAGGCCGCGCTTGCACGTCCGTCACCGACGGCGCAAATCAATGAAGTGAGTTTTGCCAAGGCCTACGCCACGCCTTCGATTCGTAAGTTTGCGCGCGAGCTGGGTGTTGATCTGGGGCGCGTCTCAGGTCGTGGCCGTAAGGGACGCATCACCAAAGAAGACGTTCAGGATTTTGTGAAGCGCGCCTTGGCACAAGGCACAGGTGGCGGTGGTATGACCGTGGCACCGATGCCGGTGATCGATTTCAGCCAGTGGGGTGAGATCGAAACCAGGGCCTTGACCAAGATCAATAAACTCACCGGTCAGTTTTTGCATCGTAACTGGGTTTCAATTCCACATGTTACGCAATTTGACGAAGCGGACATCACCGATCTTGAAGCCTATCGTAAAGAACTGGTCGAACAGCATAAGGATAAGGGCATTAAAGTCACGATGCTCGTTTTCCTGATGAAGGCGGTGGTTGCCGGACTTAAGGAATATCCGCGTTTCAATAGCTCGCTGGATGCGGGCGGCGAGAATCTGATTTTCAAGAAATATTTCAATATCGGCGTCGCAGTCGATACGCCGGATGGTCTGGTGGTGCCAGTGGTGCGCGATGTGGATCGTAAATCGCTGGTCGATCTGGCCACTGAGTTGGGTGAGATCAGTATTAAGGCACGTGATAAAAAACTGCGTCCCGCCGACATGCAGGGTGGATGTTTCACCATTTCCAGTCTGGGCGGTATCGGTGGCACCAAATTCACGCCAATCGTGAATGCGCCTGATGTCGCAATTCTCGGTGTGTCGCGTTCGAAAATGCAGCCGGTATGGAATGGCAAGGAATTCGCACCACGGCTGATGTTGCCATTGTCGTTGTCGTATGACCATCGCGTGATCGATGGCGCCGATGGCGCCCGGTTTACGACATTCCTGAGTCGTGTTTTGGCGGATGCACGAAAGTCTTTGGCATAAATGTAATCAATATAGGGTGGGTTAACCCGTTAGGGCGTAACCCACCAAGCGTGCTCTACATTGATTAAATTTAATTGTAGCCTGGGTGAAGCGCAGCGTAACCCGGGTTATAAATTCAGGAACAATTGAAGGAATAACGCATGAGCAACATCGTCGAGATCAAGATTCCAAACATCGGTGACTTCAAGGGTGTTGAAGTTATCGAGGTATTGGTTAGCCCCGGAGATCAAGTTAAAGCCGAACAGTCGCTGATTACGGTGGAATCCGACAAGGCAGCGATGGAGATTCCCGCGCCGCAGGCAGGCGTGATCAAAGAATTATTATTGAAAGTGGGTGACAAGGTTTCCGAGGGCAGTGCAATTCTGAAGCTGGAAGTCAGCGCAGGTGCAGCAATCGCCCCGACAACAGCTGCCCCAGCACAAAAGCCCGTAGCCGCGCCCACGGCAACAACAGTGGCTGCGCCCAAGGCGACAAGCTACAGCGGTAATGTTGATATCGAAACTGAAATTGCAGTATTGGGTTCCGGGCCGGGCGGTTATACCGCCGCCTTCCGTGCTGCAGATTTGGGCAAGAAAGTGGTGCTCATCGAGCGCTACGAAAGCATTGGCGGTGTCTGTTTGAATGTCGGTTGTATTCCATCCAAGGCCTTGCTGCACACCGCACAAGTCATGAATGAGGCAAAAGAATTTCATGAAATTGGCGTCGCCTTCAACAATCCCGAGATCGATCTTGATAAATTGCGCGCCCACAAGAACAAGGTCGTTGGCCGTTTGACCGGTGGTTTAAAACAGTTGGCCAAGCAGCGCAAGGTAGAGATTGTTCATGGTTACGGAAAGTTCACCTCGCCGAATACGATTGAAGTTGTTGCTGCTGATGGCGGCAAGAAAGTCGTCGGGTTTGAAAACTGTATCATCGCTGCCGGTTCGCGCGTGACCAAGCTACCGTTTATTCCCTGGAGTGATCCGCGAGTCATGGATTCTACTGATGCTTTGGAGATCAACGAGACGCCAAAACGTTTGCTGGTCGTTGGCGGTGGGATCATCGGTCTGGAAATGGCAACGGTTTACGATGCCCTCGGTTCCAAGGTGACAATCGTTGAGTTGTCACCCGGCATTATCCCTGGTGCGGATCGCGACGTGGTGCGGCCGCTGGAGCGCCGAATCAAGAAAAAGTATGAAAACATTTTCCTGAACACCAAGGTCACAGCGATTGCGCCGACGCTGGAAGGCCTGGCCTGCTCCTTTGAAGGCAAAGATGCGCCGGCGCAGGATACCTTTGATCGCGTATTGGTCTCCATCGGTCGTTCACCGAACGGCAAGCTGATCGACGCCGAGAAGGCAGGCGTGGTGGTCGACGAGCGCGGATTTATTAATGTCGACAAGCAAATGCGCACCAACGTGCCACACATCTTTGCCATTGGCGACATCGTCGGCCAGCCGATGCTGGCACACAAGGCGACGCACGAAGGCAAGGTCGCCGCAGAAGTGATCGCCGGCATGAAATCCTATTTCGACGCCCGCACTATCCCCGCCGTGGCCTATACCGATCCTGAAGTGGCATGGATGGGTAAGACCGAGGAACAGTGCAAGGCCGAAGGGATTGCCTACGAGAAAGGTGTGTTTCCCTGGGCCGCCAGTGGTCGTTCGCTTTCCATCGGGCGTGACGAGGGCATGACCAAAGTGCTGTTCGGTGAAGACCATCGCCTGATTGGTGCCGCGATGACCGGCCCTAATGCCGGCGAGTTGATCGCCGAGGCGGTGCTGGCACTGGAGATGGGGGCGGATGCGCATGACATCGGCATGACAATACATCCACATCCGACCTTGTCGGAAACATTTAACTTCGCTGCCGAGGTGGCGGAGGGCACTTGTACCGACATCTACATGCCCAGGAAAAAATGATAATTTTTTTATGATAACGAAAAACCCGGCCTAGCTGGGTTTTTCGTTATCATTTGTTGTTTTTATTGCGATAATTTCTTCTTCAAGGGTGTTTAAAACAATAATTCTTGCTAACGTTCATGATTGCAGCAAAACTCTTGGTTTGTTGGTTTCTGAAGCAGCTATTGAATTCTCCGCGCTGGAATCGTTCTAATTACGGCGTGTCTAATGTCGTTATATTTAGACATTTCTGAGAAGATAATGATACTGTAAAATATGGTTTTGCATCTCATTGGATATATCGGGTATAACACGTGCTGATAAATAAGAAATTATTGTTGAGCGTTATTCTTTGGCTTCCGTTGCAAGTAGTCGCTTTTGTCCCGCTTGAACAGGAACAGGCGCAACAACGAGTTGAACAGATCATGGATCTTTCTGGCATCAATGCCATGATCAGTCAAGCGCCGGTTCTGACTGAAGATCAGGTCAGAAACATCTCCGTTTTTATCGTCGATAAGGACGAGCTGGATGGGTTTGGTGAATTGGCAACGCGAATATTTGAGCCATCTCGGTTGCATAAGGCGATATCCTGGAGTTTGCTCCGTGACTATGATGCTGCAAGGTATCAACAGATTTTAGAAGCGTTGAACTCGCCAATAGCTCGCCAGATGACTCATCTGGAACTGGATGCTTCGGCTCCAGCGGCGCGATCCAAAATATTTGAATATGCACAATCGGTTCGTGAAAATCTTCCGTGGCAGCGTATCGAGTTGATTCGTGATTTGACGGATGCTTCTGGAATGGTGGAGGCGATGGTGGATGTACGATTAGGATGGTATGAGTCCTTAGTGCGGTCACAGAATTCATTATTACCGTATGAATGGCGCATTTCTGAGGAGCGCCTCGCGCAGGTTTTGGAGGAATTAAGACCTCGGGTCGTGCGTGACGCAAGAGAATGGCTGTTGGTGAACAGCCTGTATGCCTACCGTAATGTTGATGATCAAGAATTGCTTCAGTATGTAGAATTGTATGAAGGTGAAGCCATGAGATGGTATAGCAAGCTGGCCAATCGTGCGCTGGTCGATGCTTACAAGGAGGCTGATGCCGAATGGGCAAAAGGGGTTACGGAATTGTTGGGTAAACCGCGAGGGACAACAGGCGGATTAATTAAGTAATATTATTATTGTGGGTAATTTGTTCTAAAAGGGACTGTAAACTTGCCTTAACTGGACGATAATTATCAGGGGCCACTGATAAATCAAGGAATCCCAGGGTAGGGTAAAACAATATGACAATCCCGCAGGGTAAGGACAAGGCCGACGTAGTTGGCCGGTTATTGGATTTAATCAAAAATCGATTTCCTCCGAGTGAAGCTTCCAATCTAATTTTGTTTTCCGAGCAATATTTTGCCCGGGCAGAGCCTGAAGATCTCTCTACATTCACGACCGAAGAGTTGCTCGCTGCATTATTGGGGCATTGGCATCTGGCATTGCAACGCAAACCAGGCGAGCCACAAATCAAAGTGTTTAATCCCACCTTTGAAACCCAGGGTTGGGCGTCGCCGCATACTGTCGTTCAAATCGTTGTCGATGACATGCCGTTTCTGGTGGATTCAACGCGGATGGCGCTTGTCCGTCAGGGATTGTTTATCCATATGACCTTGCACCCCGTGATCCGGGTCCGACGGGATAAGGAGGGGAAGTTACGTGAAGTATTACCGCGAGGGCAAACAGGCAGCGATATGAGTGAGGCGGTAATGCGGTTTGACGTGGACCGAATTGCCGAAAATGAAAAATTGGTCGAGTTGCAACAGGCGCTCCAGGGGGCGCTGGCTGATGTGCGGTGCATTGTAGAAGACTGGCAACCCATGCGGACGCATTTAGAAGAAGTGATCTCAACCCTCAGTCAGCAATCTCTGCCAGTGGCGGGCCAGGAGAAAGAAGAAATATTGGCATTCTTGCGTTGGGTAGCCGAGCATCATTTCACGTTTTTGGGATATCGCGCCTATGATCTGGTATCAGAGCATGGCCAGGATGTGTTGCGGGCGATACCCAACTCGGGCTTGGGGTTGTATCGTGAAACAGGCAGCGACTATGTCTCGCAAAGTTTTTCCCATATCCCGGCACCGTTGCGCTCAATGGTGCGGGAGCCCAATGTACTCGTCATCAACAAGGCGACTGCTTATGCGCCCGTGCATCGGCCAACGCCGATGGATTATCTCGGCATCAAGCGATTTAATGACAAGGGCGAAGTGATTGGTGAGTGGCGTTTCGTTGGATTGTACAGCTCAACAGCCTATAGCGCGCCACCGGAAGAAATCCCCATTTTACGTGCCAAGGTGGCGCGGATCATGGCGCGCGCCGGGTTTGATGCGCAAGGCCATAGCGCCAAGGCATTACGTCATGTGCTGGCGACGTTTCCTCGGGATGAAATGTTCCAGGCAACAGAGCAGGAACTCTATGACATTGCCATGGGCATCCTGCAAGTCGAAGAGCGGCATCGGCTGCGTTTATTCCTGCGCCGGGATCCTTTTGATCGCTTTATCAGTGCCTTTGTCTATGTGCCACGTGATCGCTACAACACCGAATTTCGGATGCGCATGCAGGATATTTTAATGCGAGCGATGAATGGACAAAGTGCGGAATATAGCGTTAATTTTACCGAGACAGTATTGTGGCGCGTGCATTTCATGATTCGGACGCAGCCTGGGAACATCCCGGAGATCAATCCTGCCCAGCTGGAGTCAATGTTGGCCGAGGCAATGCAATCGTGGTCCGACACGCTGCAACTTGCGCTGCGCGAGCATTATGGCGAGGGGCAAGGTCTGGGGTTGATGCGCAAGTATGGCGCATCCTTCCCGATAGCCTATCGCAGTGATTTCGATCCGCGCATTGCAGTGCTGGATATCGAGTATCTGGAGTCAATTACTGATTCATCACCCATGGCAACTCATCTCTATCGCTTTCCAGAAGGGCGAGAGGATATGTTGCGGTTCAAAGTGTATGGGCGAGATAAGCCCATGGCGCTGTCGGATGTGCTACCGATATTGGAACGCATGGGATTACGTGTGCTCGAAGCACGGCCCTATGAGATCGAGATCGCCGGTAATGGGCGATACTGGATACTCGATTTTGATATGACGGTTGGGCTTGGTGTCGATATCGATCTGCTGGAGGTCAAAGAAATATTCCAGGCGGCATTTGTCCGTGTTTGTGCTGGGGAGATCGAAAGCGACGGCTTTAACCGGTTGGTGTTATGCGCAGGTTTGGGATGGCGGCAGGTGGTGATGTTGCGTGCCGTTTGTAAATATCTGCTGCAAACTTCGGTGCCCTTCAGTCAGGCGTACATGGAAAATGCATTGAGTGAGCACCCTGATATTGCCGAAGCGTTGGCCAAGCTGTTTCTGTTCCGCTTTGATCCGCAAAATCCAAGGGCCATGGCGATGGCCACAACTGAAAAGTTGGTGGCAGAGATAGAAAAGGCGCTCGATGCGGTCACCAATCTGGATGAAGATCGCATCTTGCGGCGTTATCTGGCGGTGATTCAGGCGATGCTGCGCACCAATTACTTCCAGAATGAGGGGCAGGTAAAACCCAAGACCTATCTTTCATTCAAACTTGATCCAGCCAAGGTACCGGAGTTGCCGTTACCACGGCCGATGTTTGAAATATTTGTTTATGCGCCCTTTGTTGAGGGTGTGCATCTGCGTGGTGGGCCGGTGGCGCGCGGTGGTATTCGCTGGTCAGACCGGCGTGAGGATTTTCGCACTGAAATTCTCGGTTTGATGAAGGCGCAGATGGTGAAAAATACGGTCATAGTGCCGGTGGGGGCCAAGGGTGGCTTTTTCCCCAAGCGTCTTCCCGCGAGTGAGAATCGCGATGCCGTGATGGCGGAAGTGGTACGTTGTTATCGCACGTTTATCAGTGGCCTGCTTGATATCACCGACAACCTTGTTGAGGGTAAAGTGGTGCCGCCTGCTGATGTGGTGCGTTATGACAGTGATGATACCTATCTGGTCGTGGCTGCTGATAAAGGCACGGCGACATTCTCCGATATCGCCAACGCTGTTTCTGCTGAATATAACTTCTGGATGGGCGATGCCTTTGCCTCGGGCGGTTCTTCAGGCTATGACCACAAGAAAATGGGCATCACAGCGCGTGGCGGCTGGGAGTCTGTCAAACGGAATTTCTATGAGCTGGGTATCGATTGCCAGAATCAGGATTTTACAGTGGTGGGCATTGGTGATATGGCGGGCGATGTTTTTGGTAACGGGTTGTTACGTTCGCGCCATATCAAGTTGGTGGCTGCGTTTAATCATATGCATATTTTTATCGATCCGAATCCTGATCCTGAGCGTTCATTCCAGGAGCGTGAGCGTATGTTTAATCTGCCGCGCTCGACCTGGAATGACTATGACAAGGGACTGATTTCGGCGGGCGGTGGCGTTTATTTGCGCAGCGCAAAATCGATTCAGCTCAGTACCGAGACGCAAAAAGTATTGGGTATTGAAGTGGCGCAACTCACGCCAGTGGAGTTGATCCAGGCGATTTTACGTGCGCCGGTGGATTTGTTATGGAATGGCGGCATCGGTACCTACGTCAAAGCCAGTAGTGAGACACACGCCGCTGTCGGCGATCGTGTCAACGATAGTCTGCGCATTGATGGCGGTGAACTGCGTTGCAAAGTGGTTGGTGAGGGAGGAAATCTTGGGTTTACCCAGTTGGGTCGTGTGGAGTATGCGCGTAAGGGTGGTTTGATCAATACCGACTTTATCGATAACTCCGGTGGTGTCGACTGCTCCGACAATGAAGTCAACATCAAGATCCTGCTCAATCAAATGGTGCGCGATGGTGACATGACGCTTAAACAGCGCAATGAATTGCTGCTGAAAATGACCAGCGATGTCGGCGATCATGTATTGAAACACAATTACTTGCAAAGTCTGGCGCTGAGTTTAGCTTCGCATCAGGCCTCGTGGTTGCCCGCAGAGCACGGGCGTTTGATCCGTGCCCTGGTGAGTGAAGGGCGGCTTAATCGCAAGCTGGAATTTTTGCCCGGTGATGACGAACTGGTCGAGCGTGAGAAGGCGGGAGAGGGGTTAACCCGCCCTGAAATTGCGATTTTGCTGGCCTATAGTAAAATCAAATTATTTGAAGATTTGTGCGCCTCGGATATCGCCGAGGATCCTTATTTTACCAGGGAATTGATCGATTATTTCCCGACGGCCATGCATCAAGGCTTTACGGAGCGAATGCAGCGTCATCCACTGCGTCGTGAAATTATCGCGACCCAAGTCACTAACGCCATTGTCAATCGCATGGGCAGCACCTTTATGCTGCGAATGCAGGATGAGACCGGTGAGAGCGCAGCCGCCGTGGCGCGTGCGTGTACCGCTACGTGGGGAATCTTTAACGCCGAAGAGTTGTGGGCGGCTGTTGCAGCGCTGGATGGCAAGGTGCCCGCCAAACTCCAGAGTTCATTATTGCTTGAAATCCGGCGTTTGCATGATCGCGCCACCGTCTGGTTGTTACGCAATCGCCGTGCGCCGCTGGATATTGCCACCACCATTAACCAATTCCGTTCGGGTGTCGAAACGCTCACAGCGAAATTGCCTGCCTTTATCGAGGGCGATAACCTGTCGCAATTTGAAACGCTGGTGACTCAATATCGCGAGGCGGGTATTAGTGAAGATCAGACACGACATTTCGCGGCAGTAGATGCTGTTTATCCATGTCTGGATCTGATCGAGATTGCCAGCGAGCAAGGCGGGGATCTCAGCGATATTGCCAGTACCTATTTCAAGCTGGGCTATACACTGGAACTCTTCTGGCTGCGGGATCGGATTCAGGATTTGCCGCGCGGTAACTATTGGCAACGTAAAGCGCGAATGGCCTTGCGTTATGATCTCTACATCGAGCTGCGGACAATCACCAAACAAATCATCCAGCATGGCCGTCAGTTGCCAGGTGCGGAGGCGCGGGTGGCCCACTGGATGGAAGCCGCCAACGTTGCGATCAGCCATTTCCGCACCCTGCTGGCAGAGATCCGCAGCAGCGGCTCGGCCAACGATCTGGCCGTGCTCTCCGTGGTCATGCGCGAGATTCGCACCCTGGCGCACTGGGGGCCCGGCAAGGAGGATTGCTAGGGAGTAAGTCCGTGTATAGGGGCGGGTTTCAAACCCGCCCCTTGTATGATCGATTTTAATGAAAATGTTGTTGAGGAGGTTAAGTAAGATTACACGCTTCACCGGGAAGGCCGTCCGCTCCTGAGGACTGGTTTTTAACCAGAGCCTGTGCTGTAGAT